>DASSLJ010000064.1:0-2987 GCA_035689585.1 Candidatus Dormiibacterota bacterium | reverse complement strand
TCCGCACTCAGAATACGGTGCACGAGGCGACTCCTACGAAGCTTCGATCTCGGCTCGATTCTCCGCGGCGTCGCTGAAACCGAACGCGGACCGATGGAAGGCGAACTCGATGAGCAGGCGCTGCAGCTCGAGGGTCTCGATGAGGCGCCCAATTGTTTCGTAGTCCTCGCCAACCAACCTGATCGCAAGCAGACGCGCCCAGCGGTCGCGGTAGTTAGCGTTGGTCTTCTTCAAGTCGCCGTCCACGAGGGCTTTCTCCACGCGGTGTGATATCCGAAAGAAAAAGGTCGAGCTTCGCGTCGCCAGGAAGTGCCTCATGTACTTCCGGGCGGCCGGATGCCCGTGCGTCTGATGAATGCGATATGTCACCGCGACGCAGCGACAGAACAGCCGGAACGCGTGCTCGTCCGTCAAAGCGCGTGCAGCCATACGTTTCCCCCTCACATATGTCAGGCCCTGGATTTTCTCGGGCATCTTTCGGGTCATTCGACCACATTGAACGGGGCCGAATGGAAGTAACCCAGACCCCGGATGTAGACACATTGTTGAACAGTGACATCCAGGCGAACGTCCGAATCAGCGAGTGGACGCTGCGTCATTTGTGGCCGACAGGTTGGCGCCGGCTCACGGCTCTGTCGGACCCACGCCGCCGCCAATGCGCGCCACGCGTTCAGACGGCAGCGCGACCGGGACGGCGCCACGTCCGAGCGGGCTCGGACGTAAGGTCACCGGCCGTCTCAGCCGGTCGTGTTCCAGTAGTACATCCGGTCGAGCCAGCCTGGGTCCGCCCGGTAGGCACGCGCGAACGCCTCGACCGAGTCGACGTAGTCGAACGAGTTGTTGTAGTGCCAGATCGCGTTGCGCATGTTGTACGGCGCGCCGTTGTGCTGGAGATACCGCGCGGCGGCGAGGATTGAGTCGTGCGGATCCATGATGTTGCCGCCCTGCCCGTACTCGGTCCACGTGCTCGGCAGGAACTGCATCGGACCCTCGGCACCCGCTGAGGACGGGCCGTTGATGCGGCCGAAGTTGCTCTCGATGAAGTTGATGGCGGCGAGGTAGCTGGGGTCGACGCCGTAGCGTCGCGCGGCGTCGGCGTAGTACGAGCGAAGGTTGTTCAACGGCTGGGCGTCGGTGTACGGGTGCGTGAAGTGCACGTTGACCAGGTAGTACTGGTCGATGCCCGCGAGGATGTAGAGCGAGTGCAGGGCGGATATCGCGTCGACGATCGGAGCCTGCAGGTCTGGCGGTAACAGCGGCACGACCGCGGACTGCACGCTTTCGTATCCGGCCAGCTCGTAGACACGCAGTTCCTCCTGCCGGGCGGCTTGCCGGAACTGGAAGTCGGTGCCGGCAACCGCGATCTCGCGCCGCATCGTGTCCGCCAAACCGGACGGCTGCTGACCTGCCAGCGCCGTCAACGTGTTGTTCGCGTCGTCCATCGCCAGCTCGGCCGCCAGGATGCGCGCGGCCTCGTGGTGTGCGTT
Source organism: Candidatus Dormiibacterota bacterium (assembly GCA_035689585.1). Taxonomy (GTDB): domain Bacteria; phylum Chloroflexota; class Dormibacteria; order Dormibacterales; family Dormibacteraceae; genus 40CM-4-65-16. The sequence goes on along the minus strand of DASSLJ010000064.1, from coordinate 1,500 downwards.
GGGTCCGGCGCCTGGATCCTGCGCCTGGACTCCGCGCGGCGCGAGCGCGATCAGCACCACGATGAGGACCGACGAGACGCGCGCGATCAGGCTGACTGCGCCGCCTCGATCTTCACCGGCTCGAGCACCGGCGGCAGCGGAATTTCGGATGGATACGGGTCGGACTCGTCGGGCTCGCGCAGCCCGACCGAGTCGAGCAGGCCGCCGATCTCGTCACCGACGAGCTCGCCCTGCGCCATCAACGCCTCGGCCGCGAGGTCGATCGCCTCTTTGTTGACGTACATGACGCGCCAGTCGTCGATGAACGCGGCGCCGAGCACCTGCGCTATCGCCTGGCGCAATCTCCCATCACCGAGGGCGCGTCCGGCCGGACTCGAGCCCGCCAGCTCGGTGTCGCCCAGCGTTGCCGCGACCGAGATGAGGTACTGACCGATGCTGACCGCAAGCCGCGAGATGTGCGCGGGCAGCGGGTCCGGACCCATGCCCCACACGCCGATCATCATCGCCGCGAGCTGCGTCGACTGGATGAGGTCCATGCTTACGCCCGTCGAGTTCTCGCCGTAGAAGACGCGCTCGGATGCGATTGCACCGAGCGTGTGTCGGAGGTTTCCCGCTTCATGCGAGCGGAAGTGCGAGAACTCCTCTTCCTTGTCGATCGCTTTGTGATGTCCGAGAGAACCCGTGCGCGCCTTGATCGACAACCGCACCGACACCTGGTCAGGAGAGAAGAACCGCGCTGCGACGGCGTGGCCGAGCTCATGGCGCGCCACGGCGATCTTTTCGCGCTCGGTGTACTCGATTGGATGCGCCAGGCCCGCTTCGATGTTGCCCATGGCCTCGCGCAGGTCGCGCCACACGAACGCCTCCCGGCCGTCTTCGAAGGCGTACATCAGCGCGACCGATGTGGCCTGCTCGATCATCGCGGGCGAGTAGCCGTCGGTGACGCGCGCGAACTCGTCCCGCCGCGCCGGCGTGTCGAGCTCGGGGTCGTGCTTCTTCTTCGAGAAGTAGAGGTCCGCGATGTCCTTGCGGTCCTCTTTGGTCGGCATGCGGAAGATGATCTGGCGGCCGAAGCGTCCAGGCCGCGTCACGGCTTCGTCAAGGACGTTCGGGCGGTTTGTGGCACCGACGAAAAGGATGTTGTAGCGTGGCGCCCTCAGGATCGGGATACGCAGGGAGATACTCGTCCCATTCGCGCCGATCTTGCGCGGGATGAAGAGGCCGTCGAGCGTGATGTTCACGAAGCGCCGGCCCATCTGCTTGAAATAGCCCGGGTTGTCAACGCCGTCCATCATCACCAGCAGGGTGTTGAGTCCGAGCTGGCCGCCGCCGAACATGCCGCCGAGCCCGCCCATGCCACCGCCGCCGCCCATGCCGCTCCGGCGGCTGCCGAGTGCGTCGAACTCGTCGATGAACACGATGCAGCCGCTCCAGCGCTTGGCGCGCTTCTTGGCCGCGCGCATCGTCATGAACACGTTGAGCGCGTCCATGCCGAGGAAC
>DASSLJ010000063.1:0-5389 GCA_035689585.1 Candidatus Dormiibacterota bacterium | reverse complement strand
GTGGAAGACGATCGCGCGCTCGATGCCGAGGTGCTGCAGCACGTCGGCCATCTTGCCGGCCATCGAAGCGTCGGCAACGCCCAGCGCCTGGTACTTCGCACGGGCGGGATTACACAGAGGTCCGAGGACGTTGAACACCGTCCGCAGTCCGAGCTCGCGTCGCGTCGCGCCGGCAAACCGGAACGAGGGATGAAACACCGGCGCGAACATGAACCCGATGCCGGCCTCGTTGATGCACCGCGCCACACCGTCGGGCGTGAGGTCGATCTTGACGCCCAGCTGCTCGAGAACGTCCGCCGAACCGCAGAGTGACGACGCAGCGCGGTTGCCGTGCTTGGCCACACGCGCGCCGCAGGCCGCCGCCACGATCGCCGAAAGGGTCGAGATGTTGAAGGTCGCCATGCCGTCCCCGCCGGTGCCGCATGTGTCGAGGAGAGCGCCGTCGACCTCGATCGGCGTGGCCATCGCACGCGCGGTGCGCGCGAAACCGGCGATCTCCTTCGCCGTCTCGCCCTTCATGCGCAGAGCGACAAGAAAACCAGCGATCTGCGATGGCGTCGCGTCGCCGCGGATGATGATCTCGAACGCGGCCGCGGCCTCTTCCTCGCTCAGGTCCTCGCGCTTTACGAGTTTCGTAAGGGCCTCGATCATGCGTAGCTCCTCCCCGCCCCGCGGGGAGGTACCGGCGAAGCCGGCGGAGGTGCGGCGGCCCTTCTGACGAAATTGCCGAGGATCTTCTTTCCTTCCTTTGTCAGCACCGACTCGGGATGGAACTGGACTCCGTACGTCGGATGCTTGACGTGACGCAACCCCATCACCACGCCGTCGTGAGTCCAAGCGGTGATCACGAGATCGGCCGGCAAACTCGAACGCTTGACGACGAGCGAGTGATACCGCGTCGCCTCGAAGGGCTCGCTGACACCGGCGAGCACTCCCGAGTTGTCGTGATGAATCCACGCGGTCTTGCCGTGCGACGGCTCGTGGCGCACGACCTCGCCGCCGAAGACCTGGCCGATGCACTGGTGGCCAAGGCACACCCCGAGGATGGCGACCCGGCCGCTGAGCTCGCGGATCGCCTCGTTGGAGACACCCGCCTCATCCGGCGTTCCGGGGCCGGGGGAGATGACAATGCCGTCGAACTTCGCCAACTCTTCGACGGTCACTCCGTCGTTGCGAAAAACCTGAGGCTCGGCGCCGAGCTCCGCCATGTACTGCACGAGGTTGTAGGTGAAGGAGTCGTAGTTGTCGATCATCGCGAGGCGCGTGGTCATCGCCATTTACATGGCCTCCGCCATCTCGATGGCCTTGAACATCGCGCCCGCCTTCTCGAGCGTTTCCTCGTATTCGCGCTCCGGGCGCGAATCGGCGACGACTCCCGCGCCGGCCTGCACGTAAGCGGTCCCGCCGGCCACCACGACCGTCCGCAGCGTGATGGCCATGTCCAGGTTGCCGCCGAAGCTGACATAACCGGCCGAGCCCGCGTAGACGCCACGCTGGTCCGGCTCCACGTCCGCGATGATCTCCATCGCGCGGATCTTCGGCGCGCCCGACACCGTCCCCGCGGGAAAAGCCGCACGCAGCGCGTCGAGCGAGGTCTTGCCCTCGCGCAGCTCGCCGGTGACCGTCGAAGAGATGTGCATGACGTGCGAGTAGCGCTCGACTTCCATCAAACGCTCCACGTTTACCGTTCCAGGTTTCGCGACACGTCCGACGTCGTTGCGCCCGAGGTCGACGAGCATCACGTGCTCCGCGCGTTCCTTGAGGTCGTTGAGCAGTTCCTTCTCGAGCCGCCTGTCCTCGGCGACATCGGAACCGCGGCGCCGCGTGCCCGCGAGCGGCCGCGTTTCGACCCGCCGGCCCTCGACCTGCACGAGCTTCTCCGGCGAGGTGCCGACGACATGACGGTCGCCACCGAGGGCGATGAAGAACATGTACGGAGATGGGTTGATCGCGCGCAGGCAGCGGTAGACGTCGAACGGCGCTGCAGCGAGCGGCTTCTGGAACCGCTGCGAGACGACGACCTGGAACGCGTCGCCACCCATGATGTGCTCACGCGCGGCGTCGACCATCGCGTGGTACTGACCCTGCGTGACGTTGGACTGCCAGTTCGCGCCATCGACACCGTGCGGCGCTTGAGGCACGTGATCGACCGCCAGCCGGCGCTCCATGTCGTCGATGCGCCGAACCGCGTCGTCGTAGTCCTCGCGGTCCGGACGATAGATCGTTAGCAGCTGCAGGCGGCGGGTGACGTGGTCGAAGACCGCGAGGTCCTCGGCACGAACGAACGAGGCCTCGGGCATCGGCGGCGGAGCGCCTTTCGCGACCGGCAGCTTCTCGAAGTGGCGGGCGGTCTCGTAGCCGAGGTAGCCGACAGCGCCGCCGTGAAAACGGGGCACGCCTTTCACCGGCGCGGTCTCCTCGCCGGCAACCGAGGCCAGGGCGTCGAGCGGACTGCGACGTCCGAGCTCGAGCGGCCGCGCCCGCGCGCCGATGAACGAGTAGCGCGCCAGGCGCTCGCCACCCTCGACGCTCTCGAGGAGGAAGCCTGGCTCACCGGGCGGGCACAGGAGCGAATACGCGCGGACAGGCGTAAGCATGTCGGCCAGGACTTCGCGGTACACCGGGATCAACCGGTAATGGTTCGCGAGCGCCCGCGCTTCTTCGCGGGACGGACTGCAATCTCTCATCCAGTACCTCTCATCTAGCCGCCTCGCTCTCTCTGGCGAGGCCGGAGCGCAAACCTTATCAGATCTCCAGCGGGTCAACCACCTTCGGCCCACACACACTTCTGCCGGCAAAACTCACGTTCGCGCCGACGTCAAACCACATTTCGCTGGCGAAATGTGACCTCATCCCGTGAGCATCGCGCGAACCTGGGTGACGACCCACTCGGGATTGCCCATCACATCGCCGGCCGTAAATCTCAGCAGCTGGACGCCGGCATTCAACAGGCGGTTCTGTCGCCGATTGTCCTCGGCGAGAGAGTCACGGTGATTGCCGCCGTCGTATTCGATGCCGAGGCGCACCTGCTCGTAATACAGATCCGGCCGGCCGATGAAGCGTCGCCAGCGGTCGTGGATCGGGACTTGAACCCGTGGCCTGGGCAAGCCTGCGAGGACAAGAACCATTCGCAACCGCGACTCCATCGGCGACTCCGCGGCCGGCTCTGCATAGTCGAGAACATTGCGCAGATTGTCGATTCCGTGGAACCCGGCGGATCCGATCGTCCACGAGCGCAGTGACGCGAGCCGGGCCAAACCGGCATGCATTGCCGTGTCGACGATGACCACGCCCTCGGTCAGCGTCGAGCGCCCGCACAACTCGGCCAGAGTGCGTTCGATGCCCGTTGCCGGTAGTCCGCGGATACGCACCACGTCGTCTTTGGTGATTGCACGGCGATGGATCACGATGCCGGAGCGCGCCGAGACGCCTGCGCCCGTCGGTACCGTCGCTTCGATCGGCTTGCACGGTGCGACGTCTAAGCCGTGAAGCCATCCCGCGGTCGATCCCGAAAACGCCGCACCGATAGGCAGACGAAGGCGAGCTGCCTCGAGCCGGTGAATCGGATCATCCGGGAGTCCACTCCAGACATAAGCGGCCGGGCCTAAACGTCGCCAGCTCCTGCCGCGCAGGTGTGAGACATCGAGCCCGTGCCGCCGAGCATCATCCAGAGTGAACGGACCACGCCTGAGCGCCTCAGGAACGCGCGCTTCTCGACCCATCGCGTGCAGCATTCAAGACGTCTCGACCCAAAACAACGTTGCCCGTTAAGACGGTCGGACTTACATCTGCCGGCAAATTGAGGTTTCGCGGCGATGCCATATGTCACTTTGCCGGCAAATTGAGGTTTCGGCCGGGTTAGTGCTTGGCCTTCATCTCCCGCTTGACCTCCCGCGCGTGGGCCATCGATTCCTCTGAATCGACGTCCGCCACCGAGTGCCAGGACGCAGCGTGCTTCTCCCATCCCGGCGGCTTGACCCCGAACTTCTTGGCCAGCACCGAAACGAGAATCCTCGTCTTCATGTCGCCGAAGCCCGGCAGCGCCGAGATGCGAGCCGCAAGCTCGTCGCCGGTGCGCGCATCGCGCCAGACCGCCCCGGCGTCACCGCCGTAGTCCTTGACGATCGCCGCGCACATCGCCTGCACACGCCGCGCCATCGTCCCCGGGAATCGGTGCAGGGCCGGACGCTCGCGAAAAGCGCTGTCCAGCCTGTCCGGCTCCATCGATGCGATCTCGCGCGCATCCAGCCGGCCGAGGCGGCGTTTGAGCTCGTACGGACCGCCGAACGCCTTCTCCATCTTGACCTGCTGATCGAGCACCATCCCGATGAGCAAGGCGAGCGGATCGGTCTCGAGAAGCTCGTTGGCCGCCGGATCCTGCGTCCAGACAATGGGCATGAACGTCTACCCTAGCCCGTTAGGCAGCTCATGGGGGAGGGATACCGGCCGGGGTCGCGGGAGGATTTCGACCGCCTGTACCAGGTGGCGTATCCGCGCGTGTACCGCACGCTCGCGGCCCTGCTCAGCGACGCGCACGCCGCCGAGGACTGCACCCAGGACGCGTTCGTCCAGGCATACCACGCCTGGAGTCGCTGGCGGCCCGACGCGCCGGCCGAGGCCTGGGTTCACCGTATCGCCGTCAACCGCGCGATCTCCTACCGGCGGAGCCTGAAACTCCGCTCAGTCGGCGAAACGCTGAGGCGGCTCGGCCGGCCGGGCTCCGGCCCCGACCCCGCCGATGAGGCGTCGAAATCCGACCTCCTGAAGGCGCTGCGGTCGCTGCCGCCGAAGCTGGCCGCAGCCATCGTCCTGCGCCATTACCACGGCTACAACAACCGCGAGATCGCCGCCGCGCTCGGCGTTTCCGAGCGGACGGTGGGCACCCGGCTCAGGCAGGCGGCGGACCGCCTTCGCGAGCAGCTCGAGCCGGGCTTCTCACTCGAGGCACCTGCTGCGTTTCAAGCAGGTGGTGGAGAGTCCCTTGTCCAGGATTGACCCCGACGGGCTGCACCCGACGCTGGCCGCACGGCTGCGCGCCGAGCTGGACCGCGTGCGCCCGCCGCATGGCGAGCCTCGCTACCTGACGTCTCGCGCTCCCCTGCGAACGTGGCGCCTCGCACCGGTGGCTCTTGCGATCGCGTGCACGGGCATCGTCGCCCTGACCGCGTTCGCGGCGACCGGAAGCCCCAATCCCGAAGTGTGGACGAACAGGGTCCAGACCGTGATCAACCCGCCGACCCCCAGCCCGTCGCCCGAGGAGACGCCTACGCCGACCCAGCCACCGGTCGCGCCTGTCGCGGCGCCATCGCACGAGCCGACCGCCGAGCCCACGGAGCCGGCAGAGCCGACAAGCTCACCCGAGCACGAGTCGCCCGAACCAAGCGGCGAT
>DASSLJ010000062.1:0-4751 GCA_035689585.1 Candidatus Dormiibacterota bacterium | reverse complement strand
GCGCTTGTGCGCTCGATCATGTATCAGCAGCTGGCGGGCGCGGCCGCCACCGCGATTCACGGCCGCTTCCTGAAGCTCTTCGCGGACGCGCTGTCGCCCGAGGCGGTCCTCGCACTGCCGGCCGGTGCGATGCGCGCCGCGGGCGTGAGTGGCCCCAAGGAGGTCGCGATCACCGACCTCGCGCGCAAGGTGGCGAACGGTTCGGTGCCTCTCGGAGACGTCGAAGGTCTGTCGGACGATGAGCTGAAAGCACGTCTGGTACAGGTGCGCGGCATCGGCCCATGGACCGCGGAGATGTTTCTGATCTTCCAGCTGCGCCGGCTGGACGTCTGGCCGATCGACGACTACGGCGTGCGCAAAGGCTGGACGATCACCCACCGCAAACGCCAGCTCATCACTCCCAAAGCGCTGCAGGCTGAAGGCGAGACATTCCGGCCCTACCGAACGATCGCCGCGTGGTACTGCTGGCGCGCGGTCGAGAACGTCGTGCTCGCCACCTAGCGGCCGTACTTTCTTCGCAGCTTCTCGATCGCCGCATCCGTCATCGGCGGCCACCCATACGCGTCCAGGAACGCCCGCGCGAATCCGTTGCCGTAGTTGTACTGCAACGTCCATACGCCCGCGGCGAGGTCAACTTCCGGGCTGGCAACGCCGGCACCGCCGACGTCGACGAGTCCGCTGAGCTCGCCATCGTGCACGAGGACGTTGGGGAGGCAGTAGTCACCATGTGCCAGGACATGTCCCGGTTTGCTGATTCCAAATGGGCAGCCCGTCGCATCGGTCGCATGCAGGGCACGCAGGATCGCGCCGAGCTCGGCCGCGACCCGTTCGGGCGACCAGCCGACGGATGGATGGAACATCGGCACACCTTTCAGGGCGTATGTGACGAGCCAGTCGTCACCGAATTCGTGGAAGAAGCCGATCAGCTTCGGCACAGGCCAGCGGCCGGCGAGCCAGTCCAGCCGCTCGCGTTCAGCGCCGAGCGACGCCGCGCGCTTCACGAACACCGAGCCGGCGTCCCCGCTCAGGCGCCACACCGTTCCGGCCCAGCTCATCCATGCGAACTCTTCTTTGACCGGACGGCCACCGAGTGCGTTGTTGGCGGCGGCGCGAACATCCGGCGGAAGCGGCAGTGACGAAGATCTCAATCGATTGATGTGATTAGCATTGCGAGGGGATGGTGTGGTGATCGGTCTTCCCGAGACTGCCGACGCGCTCCGCAACGCGACCTGGCAGGACGTCGCGCCATTTTACGAAGAGCTTGCGGGCCGGCCCCTGAACCGAGAAAACGTCGAAACGTGGCTTCGCGACTGGTCGCAATTCGAGGCCCTTCTCTACGAAGCCGCCGCGCTCGCCAACTTCGCCTATTCGATCAACACCGCCGATCGCGCAGCCGAAGAAGCCCATCTTCGGTTTGGGAGCGAGATCGACCCGAAGGCGGAAGAGCAGCGGTCGAAGCTGCAGCGGCGGCTGGTCGAGCTGGACTACGCCAGGCCCGGCCTCGAGGTCATGGTCCGAAAGTTCCGCAACCAGCTCGAGCTCTTCAACGAGGCGAACGTCCCGCTGTTCGCCGAGCTGGCAAGACTCTCCGCCGGATGGGCCAAGGTCATCGGAGCGATGACCGTCGATTGGGACGGCGAGGAAAAAACGCCGGCCCAGATGTGGCCGTATCTCGAGGACAACGATCGCGGCGTGCGCGAGCGCGCGTTTCGCTCCATGTTCAGGCCGTATGTCGAACAGCGCGACACTCTTGCCGGTGTCTTCGACCGCATGTACGACCTGCGTCAGCAGGTTGCGAAGAACGCCGGATTCGACAACTACCGCGACTACGTACATCGCGAGAAGAATCGATTCGACTACACGCCCGATGATTGCTTCCGTTTTCACGACGCGGTGGAGAAGGCCGTGCGACCGGCCGTGCACCGGCTTCTCGAGGTTCGGCGCAAGCATCTCGGGGTCGAGCGGCTGCGTCCGTGGGACCAGTGGGTCGATCCGAAGGGCAGGGAACGGCTGCGGCCGTACTCGGCAATCGCGGAGCTCATCGCGAAAGCGAGCGGGATCTTCTCCAACGTTGATGGGGATTTCCGCGGCTACTTCCAAACGATGGCCGACGCGAAGCTGCTCGACCTCGACAACCGCAAGGGCAAGGCGCCCGGCGGTTTTTGCGACTCGCTCCCGGCGCGCAATCTTCCGCTGATCTTCATGAACGCGGTCGGGATCGACGAGGACGTGCGCACGCTGCTCCACGAGTCCGGACACGCGTTCCATGTCTTCGAGACCGCTCATCTCGATCTGTTCTTTCAGCGCAATCCCGGTTCCGAGATGGACGAGGTTGCTTCGATGTCGATGGAGCTGCTCGCATCGCCTTATCTCGATCGCGCCCACGGCGGTTACTACTCCGAGGACGACGCCGAGCGTGCCAAGCGCGCATTGCTCGAGCGCACCGTGCTTTTCTTCACTCACTGCGCATCGGTCGATGCGTTCCAGCAGTGGATCTACACCGACCCCGACGGCCGCGATGCAGACGCCCGCGACCGGAAGTGGCTCGAGTTGCGGCGGCGGTTCGAGGGCGACGTCATCGATTGGAGCGGCTTCGACGCCGAGCGCGTCGCCCGCTGGTACTTCCAGCCTCACTTCTGGGAGTACCCGTTCTATTACATCGAGTACGGGATCGCTCAGCTCGGCGCGCTGCAGGTCTGGCGCAACAGCCTGCACGACCGCAAGGCCGCAGTGCGCCAGTACCGCGAGGCGCTGTCACTGGGCGCGACGAAATCGCTTCCCGAGCTCTATCGCGCCGCGGGCGCCCGCCTCATCTTCGACGCCGACGGGATGCGGGAGCTCATCGACCTTGCCGAGGAGACGCTCTCGGGGCTGGACGCCTGAGCGGACGCGCCGAGATTCGGCGATTCAGGTGGCCCGGATGCTAGGCGCCGACGAGCACCGAAGCGAGCGCACCGTGGTGCGTGAGCGAGGAGCGCAGGAGGCAACAACGCAGACGGGCCGCATGAGCGCCGAAGATCAAGCGGGCCGCTCGGGCGGCCAACCCACTCTGGACGCTTAGATCGCCGCGATGTTCCTCAGCGGTTTTCGCGGGCCGAATCGAGGCGCCACGATGCCCGCCGCGATGATCAGGCGGATCACCCGCGCCCGGTGCCCGCGATAGGGTTCGAGCAGCTCGAGCATCCGCTCATCGCTCGACCGCGCCGTGCCGTCGAGCGCGAACCCGACTGAATGCGGGAGGTGGTAGTCACCGACCGGGACGGCGTCGGCATCGCCGAGGGCGACCATCGCGACCTTGGCGGCCGTCCACGGTCCGACGCCCGGAAATGCAAGCAGTCTTCGATAGGCGGCTTCCATCTCCATGGTCGAGGCCTCCTCGACGCGCTTGACGCTTCGCGCCGCACGAATGATGACGTCGGCTCGCCGCCGCTCGATGCCGAAGCGATGGAAGCGCCAGTAGGGCGTGTGCGCGAGCACCTCGGCCGAGGGTGGAATCTTCAACGGGACCGGACCTGGCGCCGGATCGCCCATCGCGTTGACCAGGTGGTGGTATGAGTTGCGCGCCTCCTCGGTGGTGACCTGCTGCAGGATCACCGTCGGCACCAGAGACTCGAACACGGCGGCGGTGCGCGGCATGCGAATGCCGCGGATCTCGCGATGCAGCCTTGCGATCAGCGGATGCCGTGGAGTGAAGCCCGAGTCGTCATCCTGCTGGCCGCACCAGGCCGGCGCGTTGAGCACCGCCCATGCCGCGCCATCTCCCCACGCCTGCACCTCGATCTGCCCCTCGCGACGCCGCAGTCGAACCGATGCCGGACCCGCCGGCGTCCGCGTCGCGCGCCAGATGGCGCCGTCGTGGTGCTTGAGCGACGGACCGGATCCAAGCGGCCCCAACGTGAGCCAGAGGTCGACCGGACGCTCGGCTGTAAAGGATCCTGCGGCATCCGGCGGCACGCCGCCCAGATTACTGAGTGACGGGTACCGAGAAGGTGAAGGTGCTGCCGCCGCCGATCTGCGAATCCACCGTCAAATCGCCGTCGTGCATACGCGCGATCTCGCGTGAAAGCCAAAGGCCGAGGCCTGTTCCCTGGACGTGAGTCGACGACTCGATCCGGCCGAATCGCCGGAAGAGATTGGCCTGGTCCTCCTTGGAGATGCCCACGCCTTGATCGCGCACCGACACGTACGCCCGGTCGCCATTGCGGCGAACCCCGACCACGATGTCACTGCCCGACGGCGAGTATTTGGCGGCGTTGCTGAGTAGGTTGCGGACGACGATCTGGAAACGATCGGCGTCGACGTCGGCTTCGATCGGTTGTGAAGGCAGGTCGGCCTTCAGCTCGTGACCGCTCAGCGTCATTCGGATCCCATCGATCGCGCCCTCGGTCAGCTCGACGATGTCGGCGCGATGCTTCTTCAGCGCAAGCCTGCCCTCCTCAAGGCGCGACGCTTCGATCATCTGCTCGATCATCCAGTTCACCTCGTCGGATTTGGAGATCAGGAGCGGTAATACCGACCGCACTTTGGGTGCGAGGTCACCGAGCGCTCCTGCCTCGAGCATCGTGAGGTAGCCCTTGATCACGGTCATCGGACCGCGCAACTCATGCGAGGCGACGTTGAGGAAGTCGGTCTTCGCGCGCTCCAGCCCGGCGATCTTTTCGCTGAGCGTCACGCGGTCGAGGCCGGCGGAGAGGCTCGTCGCGTACTGACTGAGGCGCGTGAGCTCCTCGTCCCCGAAGATCGGCGTCAAC
>DASSLJ010000061.1:0-5715 GCA_035689585.1 Candidatus Dormiibacterota bacterium | reverse complement strand
GACCAGCGCGGCGCCCGCCAGGCGCGCCTGGTAGATCTCGGTCGGCGTCAGGGCGCCGAGCACGCAGAGCATGTCCTCCTGCCGGCACGCTTCCGCCACCTCCGGAAGGAGCACCGGCGTCACCACGAACGAGGCGCCGGCAGCCTTCGCCTCTTTGACCGCGCCGGGATCCCAGACGGTGCCGACTCCGACGGGACAGCGCCCGAAGGTCGTCGCTATCAAGCCCTTGATCAGCTCGAAGCACGACGGCACCGTCTTGGTGATCTCGATCGACTGCACGCCGCCCTCGATGGCCGCGAGGCATGCCTGAAAACCTGCTTCGGCGTTCTCGGTGCGCAGCACGCCGCAGACACGGTTGGGGAAAGCCTCGGCGATGCTTCGCACGCGCCTCGATTATGCCCCAGTCGGTTGTCGAGCCTGCTTACACTGGTACATACGTATGACCGGGGTCACCGCGACCGAAAGCACGCGCGAACAGATCATCCACGCAGCGGCCGACTCGCTCCTCGAAAACGGCTACTCCGGCACGAGCGTCCGAGCGATCGCGTCCAAGGCCGGCGTCGCCATCGGCAACCTTCAGTACTGGTTTCCGACCAAGTCGGAGCTGCTGGTCGAGGCGTGGCGGTACCTCACCGCCAAGTCCGTGGAGGAGCTCCGGCGCACGCTCAACCAGCTGACCGATCCGCTGGAAGTTCTCGAGGTCGGCGTCGAGTCGCTCTGGGATTCGCTCCGGCAGCTCGGTGACGTCCAGCTCGCGGCCTTCGACCTGCTCGTGCAGGCGCCGCGCACCGAGCGGCTGCGTGCCTACCTTCCCGAGCTGTTCACGCGCTATCGCGAGGTGATACAGGAGCAGCTCGACCGGCTGGAGGAGGACGGCCGGATCCGGCTGTTGGTGCCGCGAGACGTGCTCGTGCCGCTCGTGCTGAATACCGTGCTCGGATTCGGGTTGTACTACGTCGTGACGCGCGACGACGAATCCTGCCTGCGCGCGCTGTCGGCTTTTCGCCAGCTCGCCGGCAGCGTGATCGAGCCGGTGGCATGACAGTTCAAGTTCTAGACCGCGAGCTCGACCGCCTCGAATCGCTGTGGTCGGACGGCCTCTCGGACACGTACCGCTCGTACACCAAGCATGTCGGCCACTTCAAGCCCGACATCCGGGAGAAGGTCGCCCTTGCGGCGGCGCTGATCGAGATCGGCACGCGGCTCCAGGGCCTGGGGTCTCACGCCGCTCCGGCCACGACCCTCCTGATGGGCGACCTGTGCCTCGCCCGCGGCTCCCGTCTCCTCGCAGACCACGCGCCGCTCGCCGTGCAGGTCGCATTCGCACGCGCGATCGAGACCGTGGCCTCCGCGGCGGCATCGCAGCACCCCGCGCCCGCGACCCGGACGCTGTTGCAGCAGTCTCTCGCAGCGGCAAGTTGAAGACAGCGCGCGTCGCTTTCACCTCGACGAGTGCGACAGAGTTCGTCGACCTCACCGCAAGGATTCGTGCGGAGATTGCGCGAGCGGGCCTTCGCAACGGTCGCGTGCATCTGCAGTCTCTGCACACGACCGTCGGTCTTGCCGTTAACGAGAACGAGCCGCTGCTGCTTCGCGATTTCGAAACGATGCTCGAGCGCCTCGCGCCCACGGGAGCCGGCTACGAGCACGACGACTTCGAGCGCCGTTTCGCGATACCACTCGACGAGCCGGTCAACGGTCACGCGCACTGCCGCCAGCTGCTGCTCAGCGCATTCCTCACGGTGCTGGTGGAGGAAGGCGAGCCGGTGCTGGGCAAGTGGCAATCGGTTTTCGCGGTCGAGCTCGACGGTCCGCGACACCGCCATCTTGCGGTTCAGCTCGACGGAGAATTTGCGGCGTCCCAGGAATCGCTGGTCGAGACCGAGCTGTCAAGGCAGCTCATGGTCGATCCGGATCCCGTAGCAGCGCCGATGCGCCGGCTCGTCGAGGCCGGAGGCAAGCGCCTGCGGCCGAAGCTCGTGCAGCTGACGGCGGCCATCGGTCCCCGCAGCGATCCACTGCGAGCTGCCGAGCTTGCCGCCGCGGTCGAGCTGCTGCACAACGCGACGCTCATCCATGACGACTACGTCGACGAGAGCAGTCACCGGCGCGGGCGACCCACGGTCGCCGCGCATGAAGGCGCGGAGCGCGCGATCGCAGTCGGTGACTACTACTTCGCGAAAGCGACGCGACTGGTCGCCGAGATGGGCAACCCGGCGATCACCGCCGCGATCGCCGAAGCGCTCGAGGCCATATGCGCGTCACAGATCGACGATGTCGCCCTGCGCGGCGCATTCCCGGGCGACCGCGAATCATACCTGCGGGTTGTCCGCGGCAAAACAGCGTCGTTGTTTGCGGCCGCATGTGCATCGGGCGCGCTGCTTTCGGATGCGCCGCCCGAGATAGTCGGCGCGCTGCGCCGGTTCGGCGATCTGCTCGGCACGGCGTTCCAGATGGCCGACGACATGGTCGATTTCAGCCCGAGCTCGGGCAAACCGCTTGGTCTCGACATCCGCCAGCGCGTGCTCTCGCTTCCGCTGATCTATGCGGCCGAGGACCGCGACGTCGGACCCGAAGTGCGAAAGCTGCTCGAAGGCGCGCTCGGCGACTCCGAGGTCGGACGCGTGACCGAGCTCGTCAACGCAAGCGACGCCCTTCCGCGCGTGCGCCGCGAGGCCGAGGCGCTGGTCGATGCCGCCGTGCGCGAGCTCGAGGCGGTTGAGCTCGATGGATTGCGGCCGACCCTGATCGGGCTGGCGCGGTCAGCGGTCGACAGGAACTCCTGATCGTGGTGGCGCTTCCCGGATAGTCCGGACTATCTGTCGTTTTCGTTGGCGCAAAGCACGGTTAGTCCGGACTATCCGCACCTTTGCCTGAGAGGATGCCTACCGTCCCCATTGCGAGGGGAGTGAACTTCACGTTCGACCATCCGGCGCGCATCGCCATGTCGCCGAGCTCGCCTGGCGTGCGGTAGGAATCGATGGTGTCGCTGAGATAGCGATACGCGGACCGGTCACCGGAGATCGCCCCGCCGATGGCCGGCAGCATCGTCCTCAGGTAGAACCGGTACGTCGCTCCGACGACGCCGTGCGGGGGGCGCACGAACTCGAGCACAACCGCACGCGTCGCAACTCGAACCATTTCCTTCAGGCCCTTGATCGGATCTGCGAGGTTGCGCAGTCCGAAGGCGATCGTCGACGCGTCGAAGCTCTGGTCGTCGAAGGGCAGGTTCAGCGCATCGCCCTCGACGAACTCGAGCGATGGATGCGCGCGCCGCGCGATGTCGAGCATCCGCGGACTGAAATCGAGGCCGACCACTCGCCCGGTCGGGCCCGCGATCTTCGCGAGCTCCGCCGTGAGCTTGCCCGAGCCGCAGGCGACATCAAGGGCGGATCCGCCTGACCGCACCTGCGTCTCACGCGCGGCGCGGCGGCGCCAACCACCGTCGGTGCCGATCGACAGCACGGTGTTGACGCGGTCGTAGCGGCGAGCGATCCGGTCGAACATCGACCGGACGGCCTGGGGATCTCTTTCGCTCAGATTCGCTGCCAGACCGATGCGATGCCCTGACCCACGCCGATGCACATCGTCGCCAGGCCGTACTCGGCGTCGCGGTGCTGCATCTCGCGTACGAGCGTGCTCACCAGCCGCGCGCCGCTGCTTCCGAGCGGATGCCCGAGCGCGATCGCTCCGCCGTTGACGTTGACGCGCTCCTCGTCGAGACCGAGAAGCCGGACGCACGCGAGCGACTGCGACGCAAATGCTTCGTTGAGCTCTACGACCTCCATGTCCGACGGCTCGAGGCCGGCCTTTGCCAGCGCCTTGAGTGATGACGGCACGGGCCCGATGCCCATGTAGTCCGGATGCACCCCGGCCGGCGCAGCCGCTACCAGCCGCGCCAGCGGCTGCAGACCGCGGTCGCGTGCTTTCGAGTCGGACATGAGGACGAGCGCCGTCGCGCCGTCGTTCAGCGGTGAGGCGTTGCCGGCAGTAACCGAACCGTTGGCGGCGAACGCCGGCTTCAGCTTGCCGAGGGCCTCCAGTGAAGTGTCCGGACGCGGTCCTTCGTCGTCGGCGATGCCATCGATAGCGACGATCTCCTCGGCGAGCCGGCCCGATCGCTGTGCGGCGACGGCGCGCTGATGGCTTCGCAGCGCGAACGCATCCTGGTCCTCGCGCGAGATCTCGTACTTCTGCGCCACGCGCTCGGCGGTCTCGCCCATCTGCAGCGTGCCATACATCTCGGCCATCTTCGGGTTCACCAACCGCCAACCCAAAGCGGTGTCGTATACCGCCTGCTGGCCACGAGGAAACCCGGCGGCCGGCTTGGGCATGACCCACGGCGCGCGCGTCATGCTCTCGACGCCACCCGCGACGACGATGTCGGCCGCTCCCGCCTGGATCTCACGCGCCGCCGCGATCGTCGCCTGCATGCCCGAGCCGCAGAGTCGGTTCACCGTCTGTCCGGGGACCTCGACTGGGAAGCCGGCCAGCAGCAGCGACATGCGCGCGACGTTGCGGTTGTCCTCACCGGCCTGGTTGGCGCAGCCGAGGATGACGTCCTCAACCTCTTCAGGCTGGACGTGCGCGCGATCGCAGGCCTCTTTCAGGACGATGGCCGCGAGGTCGTCGGGCCGCACATCCTTGAGCTGCCCGCCGTACTTCCCCATCGGCGTGCGCGCGGTGGCGACGATGACCGCTTCGGGCATTTGAGCTACTTCTTGGCGCGACCCGCCTGGAATTTGCGCACGCCTTCGGTGAACTCCCCGTTCGCGGCCTGCGCTTCCTGCAGGTAGGACTCGAACTCCACGGCTTCTTCGTACGTCGACGTGAGCGCGCGGTTCACCGCCTTCTTGATGCCCGCGAGTGCCTGTCGCGGCTGCGATGCGATCTGCTGAGCGAGCTCACGCACTTCGTCCTCGAGCCGCTCGCCCGGAACGATCCGGTTGATCAGACCAAGACGGTGAGCGTCCGCCGCGGACAGCGGGCGGCCGCTGAACAGCATCTCATAGGCCACGCCCAGGCCGGCCAGCCGCGGGAGAAGAAAGCTCGCGCCCCCCTCCATGACGAGGCCGATGTTGATGAAGGCCTCGGTGAGCGACGACTCGGGGGTGCCGATCCGCATGTCACACGCGATCGCGAGGCTGGCGCCGATGCCGAACGCCGGGCCGTTCAGAGCGGCGATCACGGGCTTGGACATCGTGCGCAGGCGGATGAACATCGCGCCGTACTCGTCGCGAAGAACGCGCCCGAGCTCGTCGGGCGAGCGCGTGCCCATGCCCTGGTCCATCTCGGCGATGTCGCCACCGGCGGAAAATGCGCGTCCGCTGCCGGTCAGCACGAGCACGCGGACAGCGTCGTCGCGCTCCGCCTGTTTGACCGCGTCACTGAGCTGCTTGCGCATCACCGCGCCGATGGCGTTGAGCTTTTCCGGCCGGTTCAGCCGAATCCACGCGACGGCGCCTTCGGTTTCGAGCTTCACATGCTGTTCGAGTTCGACTGCCATGCCTCTTACCTTCCTTTGAACGCGCCCTTCCGCTTCTCGAGGAACGCGTGCATCCCTTCTTTTTGATCTTCGGTTGCGAACAGGAAATAAAACGACTTTCGCTCCGACGCAAGACCTTCGGCCAGGGGTGTCTCGAACGCCTTGAGCACCGCCTCCTTCGCCATCCGAAGCGCAAGCGGCGGCTTGGCCGCGATCTCGCGCGCCATGCG
>DASSLJ010000060.1:0-6181 GCA_035689585.1 Candidatus Dormiibacterota bacterium | reverse complement strand
CTCGTCTCGGTCGGCAATCCCCACTGCGTCGTGTTCGGTGAACCCGTCACCAAGGAGCGGTGCCTCGAGCTGGGCCCCTACCTCGAGACTCATACCGCGTTTCCCGAGCGGACGAACGTGCAGCTCTGCGAGGTAATAGATCGCGCGCGCGTACGCGCGGAGATCTGGGAGCGTGGCGCCGGCTACACGCTCGCGTCCGGCACGAGCGCAAGCGCGGTCGCGGCGGCCTGCATGCGACGCGAGCTGGTCGATTCGCACGTCACGGTCGTCATGCCTGGCGGAGAGCTGGCGGTGCGGCGCGAGGCCAATGGTGACCTCGTGCAGTCCGGGCCGGCACGCCGCGTCTACCGCGCGACCGTCGATCTAGCCGACTTCGCCTAGGCGAGCGACCGTGCCTGGCAGCTCGGACAGCCCGCTTATGACCGCGTCGGCCAATGAAGGATCGTCCTTCTCGCCCTGACGGTTGACCCAGATCCGAGCGATGCCAAGCTCGTGCGTCGGCTTGATGTCGTGGAAATAGCTCTGCGCGACGTGAATCCAAGCCGCGGCTGAGGACCCGAAGGTCGACTGGAACAGCCGGAAGTGCGCGGGGTTCGGCTTGTACGCCGAAACGTCCTCAGCGGTGACCACTGCATCGAAGGCGGCCGGAAGCCGCCGCTGCGTGAGGGCGATGATGTCGCGGTCGCAGTTCGTAAGCAATGCAAACTTCCATCCTTCTTTGCGCAGCGCGGCCAGCGCCGGCCCCACGTCGGCGAAGGGAGGCCAGTAAGGGATCGTCGAAACGAGTGCGGTCGCGTCGTCCGGCTTCAAATCGACGTTCAGCTGACGCGCCGCGCGTCGCGTCGTCTCCGTCAACACCGCGCGGTAGCGCTTGAACGATCCCTCGCTCTCGACCTCGGCCTCTAGCGCGATGTAGGCGTCGAGGAACCGCGCGCCGCGCCCGGGGAAGAGCAGCTCTCCGGTGGTCTGGATGCCGTGGCGCCAATCGATGAGGGTTCCAAAACAATCGAACGTGAGCCATCGGTCCGCCATCGCCCTGCGACAGCTATCCGGATGGTCTCGGCAGGTACTCCTGGATCGCATGCGCGAGGTGCTGCATGCTCATCGACTGCAGCCAGACCCTGCCCGGTCCCGTCAGCGCGGCCAGGAACAACCCCGACCCGCCGAAGAACATGTTCTGGATCCCGGGCACGGTCACGACGTTGAACTGAACTGTGTCCTGGAACATCCCGACCTGGCTTGGGTGCACGCGGAGTGTGTTGCCGGGCTGCAGGTCGTAGACGACGACCTCCCCGTTCAGCGCGACCCACGCCTGGCCCTGCCCCTGCAGGCGCTGCAGGCGAAAACCGGTGCCGCCGAACACCCCCGCGCCGAGTCGCTGCTGGAAGCCGATCGAGAACTGCACGCCGAGCGTCGCGCAGAGGAATCCGTGGCGGTGCAGCATGTAGCCCTGGCCTGGCGCGATCTCGAGCGGCAGGATCTGCCCGGGCAGTTTGGCCGCGAACGCCAGCAGGCCCGGCCCGCCGACCGCCGTGTACTCGGTCATGAACAGCGTGCCCCCAGCCATCGCCCGACCTAACGCGCCCAGGAATCCGCCCTGCTGCCCACCAACCGACGTGCCGGTCTGCATCTGGATTGCCATCGACATCCATGACAGCTCGCCAGACTCTGCGAAGACCTTGTCGTTGGGCTGCATGTTGAGCTCGAGAACGGGCATCGTCGTGCCCACGATCTTTGATTCCATCGAGCGCTTTCTTCTCCTATTCCGTCAGTGGCGGTGGTGCGGGTCGATCATTCGCCGCCGCGGGCCTTGGGGCGCCGGGTTGCGCGAGCAATCGTCGCAGACTCCGACCACCAGGACTTCGGTTCGAACGGGCCTGAATCCATGGCCGCGCTGCAAGTGGTCTTCCAGCTCGCTGACGAGCTCTTCCTGGATGTGCATGACGCCGCCACACACCTGGCACACCGCGTGGTGGTGGTCACCACTGGCAAGCTCGTAGTACGTCGGGCCTTCGCCGAGGTGCGCGGCGTAAACGGAACCCGACGCCGTCAGCGCCTCGAGCGCTCGGTAGACGGTGCTGCGGGAGAAACCCGGTTTGGTCCTGTGCAGCTCGTCGCCGATCTCTTCGGCCGTGCAGTGACCGCCGAGGCGAACGATCGCGTTGTAGACCATCTCCCGCTGCGCGGTGCGCCGCATTCCTGGCGCGAGCATCTAGATGACCCTGAGCGTGCGGTCCGACCGCGTCAGCACTCGACAGCCGTCCTGCTCGACGACCACGTCGTCTTCTATGCGCACGCCACCGAAACCCTCGACGTAGATGCCGGGCTCAATCGTGAAGACCATGCCGGCCTCGAGCACGGTCGTCGAGCCCGGATCGAGTGACGGATCCTCGTGTTCTTCGAGTCCGAGTCCATGACCGACGCGGTGAAAGAAGTGCGCTCCATACCCGGCGCCGTCGATGACGCGGCGCGCTGCAGCGTCGATGTCACCGGTCGTGACTCCGGCCCGCACCGCCGCGATCGCGGCGTCGTGTGCACGAAGCACTACGTCGTGGATCTCGTGCTGCCTGGCGCTGGGCTCGCCGATCACAGCCATGCGCGTCGTGTCGGCGTTGTACCCCTCGAACGCGGCGCCGAAGTCAAGCAGCACGAAGTCGCCCGGCTCGAGCGCGCGGCTGGTCGGTGTCAGGTGAGGCATCGCGGAGTTCGGCCCTGACTGGACCAGGCTGCCAAACGCGAGCGTCCCTCCACGCTCGCCGATCGCAGACCCGATCAGCAAAGCGACGTCGATCTCGGACATACCCGCGCGCAACCGGCCAAAGACCTGTTCGCCGACGGCGTCGGTGATCTCGGCCGCACGCGCAAGCTTTTCGATCTCGTCGCCGCGCTTGAGCAGGCGCATGCGCCGGACCTCGCGACCGACGTCGACGAGCTCGCTTGCGCCGGTGCGCGTCGTGATCACCTCGGCGGCGTGCAGAGTGATGTGCTCTTTCTCGACGCCGATCTCGGTCAACCCTTCCAGCGCCTGCGCGACCAGCGCGTATGGATCCTCACCATCGCGCCACCCCACGACGCTGACGTCGCTGGCGCGCTTGGTCGCCTTCTCCCGCTCGAGCGCGGGCACGATCAGCACCGCGTCGTGTGGTCGCACGGCAAGCGCCATCAGCCGCTCATGCGGGTTGGCGAAAAAACCTGTGAGGTACGCGATCGAGACGGGGTTGGTGATGTAGACCGCGCTCAGATGGCGGCCGGCCATCCACTGCCTGATGTCGTTCAGCGCGGTGGAGGCGGCTACCGACTTACTCAATCGCGGTGATGCGCACGGTGTAGCCGCCGCTGGGCGTCTTGACCTCGACCTTGTCGCCGACGCGATGGCCGATCAACGCTTTGCCCACCGCCGACTCGTAGCTGACCCGACCGGCTTTGGGGTCCGCCTCGGCCGGACCGACGATGCGGTACGTCTCTTCGTCCGCGTCATCCTCGGTGAAGCGCACGGTGCTCCCCATGTTGACGACACCGGCCGCGGCCTTCGTCTCGATCAGCACGTGGTTTTTGATGATCGCTTCGAGCTCGCGGATCCGCGCCTCCATCATGCCCTGCTCGTTCTTGGCGGCGTGATACTCGAAGTTCTCGGAAAGGTCGCCAAGCTCGCGGGCGGCCTTGATCTTGGCCACGATCGCCGGGCGCTTCATCGTCGTGAGCTCCTCGTGCTCCCGCTGAACGGCCTCGAGGCCCTCGGGGGTGATGTGAACGTCCTCTGCCATCGAACCGAGTCTAGGGCGTCGGCTAGAAGTTCGAACTCGTCGACGGCCAGACCGATCCGACGAAGTCGATGATGCTCGAAGCTTCCGAACCGTCGGCCAGGTCATAGACCAGCGGCTGATCACCACCCGGACCGCAAATTCCCTGAGCCTCAGACCGATACCAGAGCTGCGTCGCATTGAGAAAGACAGGCAGATTCCGTGCTCCCTTTCCGATCAACTGGGGACTGCCACCGTGGACTAGATCAACCAGGTAGACGTTGTGCAGACCGTCCGGCCGGAGGGCCGCGTAAGCGAGGTGCGACCCGTCGGCCGAGATGGTCGGGTAGTACCAAGACACGCCTGGCAGAAAACGCTGTGCGCCAGCTGACGCCGTCCACCTCCAGACGTCTCCGTTCTGGCGGTAGTAGAGAGTCTCGGAGACCGGAGACCACAGCGCCATTGAAGGCTGCGTGCCCTGCGGCCAGCCGCCCGAGAAGTTGCCGTCGCTCGAGATCGTCAAGCCCGGCGGGGTGGCGACCAGTGCCTGCTTTGTGCCCTGCAGGACGATCAGGCTGTTCAGCGTCGGAAACGGCTGGTCGAGCACGAACAGCGACCGAGCTGAGTGTGTGTACTCGCCTGATTTCGAATCTTCAGGGCTGCCGCACCGCCCGCCATGCGGATTCGGCACCGACGCCACAATCACATCGCCTTTGGCGCTGACGATGTGAATCTTGTCCGTGTTGTCTGTCATGTCGTTCACGCCGTACGCCACCTGGTCGAGATGCGGCGACACCGCGATCAAAAACGAAAAGTGGTTTGTGTCGCCGCCAGGAAGCTGGAACCATCGTGCGGTCGTGGAAGGCAGCTCGATCACTGCCCATAGGTTGCCCTCGCCTCCGACGACCACGTGGCGGGAATCGAGCAGCGTGAAGCCGTAGGAATCGGGCGGAAATGTGCACACCGTGCGTGGGTGCGCAACGTCGGCGTAATCCCGAAGCACTGGGCCGCCGGTGTGCAGCTGAACGACTGCAACCGAGTCCGAGGTACCTATGGCGCCGTTGCACGCCAGGCCGTTTGTGCGAGCTGCAGATGCGCCGGTGACCGGAGAAGCCGGCACAAGAAATCCGAGGTCCTTACCTGACGGAAGCTTCGGTGACACCCCCGATGACGGCGCCACGGTGCTCCGTTCAACCGACGCTGTCCGGGCCGCCGATGGTCCGGCCGCGCTGCCACACGCAACGAGGAGCAGGCTCGCCAATCCGAGCGCCGCCAGTGACTTGCGCACGTCAGTTCAACGACCGAAGTTTGAACCCGGATACGAATTCGCGCGCGTCCGTATACAGTCTCCGCCGATGAGAAGGACCATCCTCACCGTCGGCATGCTGCTCATGGGAATGGGACTCGTCGGCGGGGCAGCCGCCGCGCTCGTCCCCACCTCGCTGTTACCGCTCGACCAGGAGGTCGGCACCCACACCTCCGCCGCGGGCGCCGTCCTCGGGATCGGACTGATGGCCGCGGCCGTCAACCCGGCGGCGAACGTGGGCTGGGTCCGGGCCGGAATCCTCTACGGCTTTGTGGTGGTGGCCTTCGAGGCCGGCGCCTATTTCGTGTGGCGCGCGCCCTTCCACCTCGGTCCGGTGATCTTCGGCCTGGCGTTCAGCCTGCTGCTGATCGCGACCTACCCGCAGCGCCGGAAGCTGATACCGCCGGCGATGGACACCGAAGAGAAACGCGTTCCGGTTAAGTCTTCGGAACCATCGCCTGGACTTCCGCCATCCAGCGCCTCTGCATGAGGTAGGACGCGCCATAGACGGCGCCGGCCAGGATCACGCCCGCCAGGATTGCCAGCGCGGCGTGAAGCAGCGACGGCGAGATCGGGCTCAAGGCCACCGCCTCGTCGCCGATCACCGCCGCAACGGCCAGAGCTAGCGGCGTCAGTACCGGAATCAGCTGCAGGCGGCGCATGACGGGCGGCACGGGCGGCTCGACCCGGCCGACCATGCGCTGCCCCATCACGCCCACCGACTTCACGTGATGGAGGTTCGGCGTCACGGTCAGGACGACGTTGACCTGGTTGCCCGGCACCTGCTTGAGGCGTGCCGGGGGCACGAGGAACTGCTCGCTTCCGCCGCGCGTCTGGACCATGAGCATGCCGAGGCCCATCGACGTGCTGACGCTGCTCGCGCCGACAAGCTGCCCCTGCACGATCCGCGGCTCGGCCTTGCGATCTCTGAGAGCAAGGCGGAAACCCGGTCCGACGAAGCTAGCGAGCAGCGCGATCGGAAAGACCCATGCCACCGCGGCCGCCACCGCGACCGGCCAGCCGTAGACCGCCGGGAGGAAGAGCAGGCAAGCAGCGATCACCAGCACGCACAGCACGGCGATCCCGATGCCGATGTATCCCCAGCGCACGACCTGATCGGGCGCGTATCCCTGGA
>DASSLJ010000059.1:0-5840 GCA_035689585.1 Candidatus Dormiibacterota bacterium | reverse complement strand
GTCACGCAGGTTGGGTCGACGCTCGGCGCCGAATCGGTGAAGCTCAGCATCGCCGCCGGCGCGCTCGGGCTCGCGATCGTCGTGATCTTCATGATCGTCTACTACCGCGTTCCCGGCCTGCTCGCGAGCCTCGCTCTCCTTTTCTATGCGGGCGGCGTGTTCGCGCTGTTCAAAGCGATACCGGTGACGCTGACCCTCGCCGGCATCACCGGGTTCATCCTCTCGGTAGGTATGGCCGTCGACGCGAACGTGCTGATCTTCGAACGCTTCAAAGAAGAGGTGAGAGCCGGCAGGACCATCCCCGCCGCGGTGGACGCGGCGGTGAAGCGCGCGTGGCCCGCGATCCGGGACTCAAACACGTCCACGCTGCTGACGTGCCTGATCCTGCTCTTCGTCGGCCCGGCGCAGATCAAGGGCTTCGCCATCGTCCTCGCCATCGGCGTGCTGGCGAGCCTGTTCTCATCGATCTTCGTCACCCACAACCTGCTGGCGGTCGTCCTGAGCTGGACGAGCGCGCGCAGGCCCGCGCTGCTTGGAGTCGACCGTGCAAGAGCCGTCTGACGAAAAGCTGGCGCCGGTCAGCGAAGACGAGCCGGGCACCGAGCCGGGGGACAGCTACGAGGGCGAGTATGCCGACGAAGCCGCACTCGAAGAGGTCGAGGCGGTTGAGGAGGCGGTCGCCCCTGTAGGGCCCGTCAAGGAGCCCGAGCCGCCGCGCGTGCGCAGGCTCGACCTCGTCAGCCGGCGCAACATCTTCTTCTTCATCTCGCTGCTGATCATCGTGCCGGGCATCATCTCGATGTCCACGAAGCACTTCCTGCTGGGCATCGACTTCGCGGGCGGCACGGAGACGACGATCTCTGTGCGCCAGGGCGTAACCGTGGCCGACGTCCAGCGCGCCGTCGACGCCGAGAACGTCGAGGGCTCGGTGATCCCGGCCGGCAATGGCTACATCATCCGGACGCCGGTCCTGTCGCAGGACAGGCAGAACCAGATGCAGGCCGACCTGAACAAGAGCCTCGGGGCCAAGGTCGAGTCGGTCCTCGAGGTGTGCGGCACCATCGCCGGCGAGACCGTCGAGTTCGCGCTCCTCGCCGTAGTGCTCGCGTCTGTCGCGATCCTCCTGCTGCTCGCGATCCGTTTCCGCAACGTCCCCGGCGGATGGCGCGCCGGCTTCCAGTTCGGCGGATCAGCTCTTGCCGCTCTGCTGCACGACGTGTTCGTGCTGACGGGTCTGTTCTCGATCTTCGGCACTGTGCTTCACTGGCAGGTCGGCGAGATCAACGCGTTTTTCGTCACCGCGGTCTTGACCGTCGTTGGTTTCTCCGTGCACGACACGATCGTCGTGTTCGACCGGATTCGTGAAAACCTGCGGGTCAGCCAGCGTTTGTCGTTCGAGCAGGTCGTGAACCTCAGCATCATGCAGACCGCAGCACGGTCGATCATCACGAGCTTCACGGTCGTGCTGGTGCTGGCCGCGATCTTCATCTCGGGTGGGCCGACGCTCCAGGGCCTTGCGCTGGCGCTGCTCATCGGCATCGTGTCGGGCACTTACAGCTCGATCTTCAACGCCGCGCCGCTGTTGGTGGTCTGGCGGAGGCTGCAACCGCTCCGCTGACCTGGGCGATGATCGTTTCCGGTCGGCTGTAAACGTCTGCGGCTGTGAAGCGAAGCACTCTGTAGCCCGCGTTCGTGAGCAAATTCTGGCGGCGGTTATCTTCGACGAGTCGATCTCGATGGTTGCCGCCGTCGAATTCGACAACCAGTCGCGCACCTTCGTAATAGAGATCGGCACGTCCGACGAACGTGCCCTTCGCGTCATGCAATGCACGCTGAACGCTCGGTCGGGGCATGCCTGCTTTCAGGAGCAGCCAGCGCAGTCGCGTCTCCATCGCCGACTCGGCAGGTTCCGCAAGGGGGTCGAAGCAACCGAGACCTGCTCGGAGAGCTGCGTCGGCCAGGATGAGTCTTTCAACCCTTGGCGTGCTGCGGCCGATATCGCGAAACGTCTGCGCTACACCTGTCGCACGAAGCCCGCGAACCGTCGCCACATCCAGCTTCGCGATGAGGCAGCGCCGCACAGTGATGTCGTTCCGCGACCGCAGCCCTGATCGCAGAGGTGCCACGACCTCGATCGGATCAAGCGGCTCGGTGTCGAGTCCATGGAGCCATGCCGCCGTCCGTCGTGCGTAGACAGTGTCTGGGTGAGCTCGTTGCCAGGCTCGGAGCACCATCAGCGCGTCCGGCGTCAAGCCCGCCCACGAATAGAGTCCCCTCGCCACGCGTCGCCAGGATTTGCCTCGCAGCGCCGTGGCGCTGAGACCCGCGGCCTGCGCCTCGGCGACCGTAAACGGCTGCCCCTTGAGAGTCGCTGGGATAAAAGCCCGTGGCGCCACGCCGACATCGTGCCGCGCGGACTAAGCGTTGCCAATCCAGCCTGTTAACGACCAAATTGGTGGCAGAGACGCGTATCAAGGCGTTCGATAGACACGTTCGGCACCACGCTGGCGGATTTCGTAAGGTAGAACCGCACACCGGACATGCCGACCTGGCCCATAACGTCGATCAAGGAGCTTCTCGAGCCCACCCTCAACCACATGGGCTACGAGCTCTACGCCATCGACCAGTCAGGTCAGTCCGGACGGACGCTCCGGATCTCGATCGACCACAATGACCCGATCACGATCGAAGACTGCGAGCGCGTCAGCAAAGTCGCCGGACCGTTGCTCGACCGCGCCAACCTCATCGCCGGCCCTTATGAGCTGGAAGTGTCGTCGCCCGGGGCCGAGCGCCCGCTGCGCGCGCGAAATGATTACGACCGTTTTAACGGAAGGCGCGTCAACATCCGGTATCGAAGTGGCGAGTCGGAAGGCATCGTCGAGGGGCAGCTGGTCGCCGTCGATGATGCCGGCATCGCCGTCCAGGCTTCTGGTTTGCGGGGAAGGGCGCCTGTGATCACACACATCGCATGGGAAGACGTTGTCGCGGGCAGGCTCGCGGTCGCAATCTGAGCCGGCCACCCAGTCACTCGCCGAAGCGCTGACTGCGCTTTGTGCCGAGGTCGGCATCCCCTTCGAGGAGATGCTGCACACCGTGGAAAGCGCCCTCGCCGCCGCGTACACGCGCGCCTTCAACCCGACCGGCATGGTGACGGTGACGCTCGACACGAGAACGGGCGGGCTCGACGTGCGCAGCCGCGTCATCAAGCAGGACGGCACTGTGATCGACCAGGAACTGCCATCCGAAGACTTCAAACGTCTCGCTGCCCAGACCGCAAAGCACGCGGTGCTCCGCCACATCCACGATCTCGAGCGAGACAAGGTCTTGCGCGATGTCGCCGAGCATCGCGGCGAGCTCGCAACCGGGATCGTCGACCGCACAGAAGCCGGAGTGGTCTACATCGACCTCGGCAAAGCGGAAGGCGTGATGCCACCCGAAGAACAGATCCCCGGTGAGCAGCTCATTCCAGGGCGGCCCGTCCTCGTCGTCATCCTCGACCCGCAGCACAACCGCCGCCAGGCACAGGTCCGCGTGTCGCGCGCGAGCCGGTCGTTCGTCCACCGCCTCCTCGAAGCCGAGGTGCCTGAGATCAAGACCGGCACGGTCCAGGTCAGGGCGATCGCTCGAGAGCCGGGCCTGCGCACGAAGATCGCCGTCTCGTCGAGCGAGCCGGGCCTCGATCCTGTCGGTGCCTGCGTCGGGCCAAAGGGCGTGCGCCACCGCGCGCTCTTGAGCGAGCTCGCCAACGAGCACGTCGACATCGTCCCGTGGTCCGAGGATGCGGAGGCCTTCGTCGCCGCGGCGCTTGGGCCGGCGAAGGCCGACAAGGTCACGATCGACCGAGTGACCCGGACCGCGACGGTGCTCGTTCCCCGGGCGCAGCTGTCGCTCGCCATCGGCCGCGACGGCCAGAACGCCCGGCTCGCGGCCAAGCTGACCGGATTGAGAATCGACATCAAACCGAGCGAGTCCGACGGCGAAGCGCCGGCCGGTTAGGACCTGCGTCGCCTGCCGCCAGGAGGCGGGGAAGGCAGAGCTGATCCGGATCGTCCGCCGGCCCGACGGCTCGATCGCCCTCGACCGGACCGGCAAAACACCCGGCCGAGGCGCCTACGTCCATGCCGCCGCCGAGTGCCTGGAACTCGCTCGGAAGCGCCGCGCGCTCGACCGAGCGCTGGGCGTGTCGGTTCCCGCGGAACTCTGGGCGGAAGTTTCGAATTCGCCCAGCCCGGCATAATCAGTAGTTCCGGATGAAGGCACACGAACTCGCGCGGGAACTTGGGATCAGCCAGAAGGAGCTGGTCAACTTCCTGCAGCAGCGCAGATTGACCCGCAACGCCGCCGCGCCGCTGGCGCCCGGCGCGATCGAGGCTGCACGCTCCGCGTTCAAGCCGACGAGCGTCGCGACCAAGATCGAGCCGAACGGCGACCGCAAGGTCGTGCTGCCGCCGAACCTGTCCGTCAAGGACCTCGCCGAGAAGCTCGGCGTCAGCCCGGTCGACGTCATCAAGAAGCTGATGGCGTCCCGAATTTTCGCCAACATCAACCAGGTCATCGACTTCGCGACCGCCGAGATCGTCGCTGACGAGTTCGGCTTCACCGTCGAGCCCGTGGCAAGCGAGGACGTCGTCGCGACCGAGACGGCGGAAGGCAACGGCGCGGTGGTCACCACCTCGCGCGAGGAGCTGTTCAGCCTCGCCAACGAAGATCCTTCGAAGCTGAAGTCGCGGCCGCCGATCGTGACCGTGCTCGGCCATGTGGACCACGGCAAGACCTCGATCCTCGACGCCATCCGGAAGACGCATGTCGCGGCCGGCGAGGCCGGAGGCATCACCCAGCGCATCGGCGCGTACAAGATCGACACGGCGGACGGTCACCCCGTCGTCTTCATCGACACCCCCGGCCACGAAGCGTTCACCGCGATGCGCGCCCGCGGAGCGCAGGTGACCGACGTGGTGGTGCTGGTGGTCGCCGCCGACGACGGCGTGATGCCGCAGACGATAGAGGCGATCCACCACGCGCGGGCCGCGAAGGTGCCGATCATCGTCGCGATCAACAAGATCGACAAGGACAACGCCAACGTCGACCGCATCCACCAGCAGCTGGCGGAGCAGGGAATCGTGACGCGCCACTACGGCGGCGAGCACGAGTGCGTGCACCTGAGCGCCCGCACCGGCAAGGGCATCGACGACCTGCTGACGACCATCGTGCTCTCGTCCGACATCCTCGAGCTCAAAGCCAACCCCGACCGCAACGCGATCGGGACGATCGTCGACGCGCACCTCGAGCGCGGTCGCGGTCCTGTCGCGACGGTGCTCGTCCAGGCGGGCACGCTCAAGGTTGGCGACGACTTCGTCTGCGGCCACATCTACGGCCGTGTGCGAGCGCTCGCCGACGACCGCGGGCGCACGGTCGACGAAGCGCCGCCCGCCACACCGGTGGTCGTGTCCGGCATGAGCGAGGTGGCACAGGCCGGAGACATCTTCCAGGTCGTCGCCTCCGAGCGGGCCGCACGCCAGATCGCGCTCACCAA
Source organism: Candidatus Dormiibacterota bacterium (assembly GCA_035689585.1). Classification (GTDB taxonomy): domain Bacteria; phylum Chloroflexota; class Dormibacteria; order Dormibacterales; family Dormibacteraceae; genus 40CM-4-65-16. The sequence continues at coordinate 307 of DASSLJ010000059.1, read as the reverse complement.
GCTGATCGAGAAGCGCACGCTCGAAGCTGCGCGCGATGTCGCGCCTCGCATCACCCTCGAGGATCTCGCCCGCCGCGCCAAGGAAGGCGAGGTCAAAGAGCTCAGCCTCGTCGTCAAGGCGGACGCACAGGGCACTCTCGAGGCGGTGCTCGCGGCGCTGCAGAAGATCGAAGATCCCGTCGTTGCGATCAAGGTCGTCGGCCAGGGTGTCGGCGCGGTCAGCGATGCGGACCTCCTGCTCGCGAGCGTCTCGAGCGCGATCATCGTGTGCTTCAACCTCAAGCCGACGCCGGCGCAGGCCGCCGCG
>DASSLJ010000058.1:0-3168 GCA_035689585.1 Candidatus Dormiibacterota bacterium | reverse complement strand
GGTTCCTTTGCTCGGCTGGTGGAGGTTGCGAAGAACAACCTCTGACCAGCGCTTAATCAGCAGCCCGGATAACGAGGTAGTTCGTCGGTTCAAGCGCCTCGCTGTTCGGCGCGAACCAGGCTTTGTCCTCCTGGAAGGTCCGCGCGTGCTCGCCGAAGCCAAGGCGGCCGGACTGCGATTCGACGTGGTCGCCGTTCGTGAAGGCGACAAGCTTCCATTTCACGTCGAAGATCGCCTGACGCTGGCGCCGGCCGCGTTCCGAGCGGCAACGCAGACGGTCACGCCGCAAGGCGCGATCGCGATCGCCCGGATCGAGGAAGCTTCCATCGCCGATGCGATCGAGGCCGCGCGGCAGGCACGCTGGCCGCTGATCGTGCTCGACCGCATCCAGGATCCGGGCAACGTCGGCGCCATCGCCCGCACCGCCGCGGCGGCAGGTGCTCCGGCGATGGCGATGCTGTCTGGAACTGCCGATCCCTACGGTCCCAAAGCCGTCCGCGCGTCGGCCGGCAACGTGTTCCGGCTCAAGGTCGCCAAGGCGCAGTGGAAGGAGCTGGCCGCCCTGGACGGTTATGGAGCCGCCGCGACCGGCGGTGCACCGCTGGCCGAGGCACCGATAGAGTCTGCGGGCATGATCGTGCTCGGAAGTGAAGCTCACGGCCTGTCGCGGCAGGATCTGAAGCTTGTCACCGTGCCGCTGACCGAAGGCGTCGAATCGCTCAACGTCGCCGCCGCGGCCGCGCTGATCCTTTTCGAGATCCGACGGAGACTCGTAGCGTGAGCGACCCCAACGCCCTGACCAGCGAAGCGCTGGCGACGATCGGAAAGGCACAGACGTCCGACGAGCTCGAGCGCATCGAGCTCGACTACCTCGGTCGCAAGAGCGGGCGGGTCAGCAAGTTGCTCGAAGGCATCGGCGCCCTGCCGCCCGAGCAGAAGGCAGCGCTCGGCAAGGCGGTCAACGACGCCAAACGCGCGGTCGAGGCCGCGCTCGCCGCCCGACGCGCGGAGCTCGAGCAGACGCGCCTCTCCGATCTGGCCGAAACCGAGGCGATCGACATCACCTTTCCCGGGCCGCCGCTTGGCCGCGGCCACATCCACGTCCTCACTCAGGTCCGCCGCCAGATCGAGACGGTGCTCGAGTCGCTCGGATACCAGGTCGAGCTCGGTCCCGAGGTGGAAACCGAGTGGTACAACTTCGAAGCCCTCAACATCAGCGCGGGCCATCCGGCGAGGGAGAACTGGGACTCGTTCTACTTCAGCCCCGAGCTCCTGCTCCGCGCGCACACATCTCCCGTGCAGATCCGTGCGATGCAGCGCCTCAAAGAGCCGCCGATCTACATCATCACGCCGGGCCGGTGCTATCGCCGCGACGCGCCCGAGGCGACACGGCTTCCTTATTTCAGCCAGGTCGAAGGGCTTGCCGTCGACAAAGGGCTGACCGTCGGCGACATGAAGGGCACGCTCCTGTACATGATCCAGTCGCTGTACGGCGTCGACCGCAAGGTGCGGGTGCGGCCCAGCTACTTTCCCTTCACCGAGCCCAGCTTCGAGTTCGACGTCTCCTGCGGCATCTGCGGCGGTATGGGTTGCAAGAGCTGCCGGCACAAGGGATGGCTCGAGGTCGGTGGCTGCGGCATGGTTCATCCCAACGTCCTCCGCAACGGCGCCATCGACCCGACGAAGTGGAACGGCTACGCGTGGGGATTCGGCATTGAACGCATGGCCATGCTCAAGCACGACGTCGACGACATCCGCCTGTTCTACGAATCCGACCTGAGATTCCTCGAGCAGTTCTAACGCCAGTGAAGTGGCTCGACACCTACTCAACGCCCATGCCAAGCCCGAGCGAGGGACTACTGCGAGCCGCTGCCGTGGCCGGGAGACCCGTCACGGGCCACTTCAGTGGCTTCGGCGCGAAGTCCGCACCCCAACACCGCGACTTCGCGCCGTGAAAGGTAGGGTCTTTTAGAGGTGCGCATCTCCTACGAGTGGCTGAGCGACTTCGTCGACCTCGACGGCGTCACGCCCAAAGAGGCGGCGGAAGTGTTGACACGATTGGGCGTCGAGGTCGAGTCGCTGACCATGGTCGACCTGTCAGAGATCGTGATCGGCAAGGTGCTCGAGCAGCGTCCGCATCCGAAATCACGCAACCCGCTGTGGATTCATCAGGTCGACGTGGGCGGACGCGTGATGCAGATCATCGCGGGCGCGCCGAACGCCGTTCCCGGCAGCATCGTGCCGGTCGCGATGCCGGGCACGACCGTGCCCAACGGCAAGGTCGTCAAGGACATGAACATCGCGGGCGAGAAGGCGAGCGGGATGCTCGCCTCGGCGGCCGAGCTCAACCTCAGCGACGACCACGCGGGCATCATGCTGCTCGACCGCGGCACTCCCGGCGAGCCGTTGACGACGGTCATCCCGAGCCAGGCGGTCATGGAGGCGGAGATCACCTCCAACCGGCCCGACTGCATGGGCCACCTCGGGATCGCGCGCGAGCTCGCCGCGGGTCTCGACCGGCCGATCAAGCAGGACTTCATGCCCGCGTTCACAGGCAAAGCCGACCCTCCGGGCCGAGAGGTGGTGAGGGTCGCGATCGACGATCCCGAGCTGTGCAGCCGCTACATCGGCGCGGTCATCACTGGCGTGACGGTCGGTCCCAGCCCAGAGTGGATGCAGCGTCGTCTGCGCGCCGCCGGCGTGCGTCCGATCAACAACATCGTCGACATCACCAACTACGTGCTGCTCGAGTACGCGCAGCCGATGCACGCTTTCGACCTCAGGACGGTGGAGGGTCCGGAGATCCGCGTGCGCCGGGCGCAGGCGAGCGAAAAGATTCTCACACTCGACGGACTCGTTCGCGAGCTCACTCCCGACATGCTCGTCATCGCCGATGCGCGTCGCCCGGTCGCGATCGCCGGCGTCATCGGCGGTGAGCAAACGTCGGTCACGACATCGACGACGGACATCCTTCTCGAGTCGGCGACGTTCAACGGCCCCAACGTCCGGCAGACATCGCGTGCACTGGGCCTGCGCACCGAGGCCTCTGCGCGCTTCGAACGCAACCTCCCTCCAGAGCTCGCGCTCGCGGGTGCGCGTCGCGGTGCCGCCCTCATCGCCGAGATCGCGGGCGGCAAGGTGCATCGCGAGTGGCCCGACGTCTACCCG
>DASSLJ010000057.1:0-5144 GCA_035689585.1 Candidatus Dormiibacterota bacterium | reverse complement strand
CCGAAGCAAGCGCTCCTCGCGTGGGATCGTGGACACAGGACATTTCCCTCCGCGTCACAGCGTCGGCGGAGAGACCGGGCGCAGCTAGGGCCGAAGGGCCTGCCCCAAGCGCACCGAACGTCAGCCGCAAGAGGAGCCCATCGATCGCGCTGACCGCCGTGAAGTAATGTGGATTGATCACGTCCGTCCATAAAGTCGCGCGCGCATGACCGAGAGGACGTCGCAGCGGAATCCGCTGCTGGGCGTTCATCAGTTCTTCCGTCAGGGCAAGGCGTCGGCTGAGGGCTGGAGCGAGCTCGTCGCCAAGGATCGCAACTGGGAGTCGTTCTATCGCGATCGCTGGCAGCACGACAAGGTCGTTCGCTCGACGCATGGCGTCAACTGCACCGGATCCTGTTCGTGGAACGTCTACGTCAAGGACGGCATCATCACCTGGGAATCACAGGCGGTCGACTATCCGTCAACCGGTCCCGACATGCCAGACCACGAGCCGCGCGGCTGCCCGCGCGGTGCGAGCTTCTCCTGGTACACGTATTCGCCGCTGCGGGTGAAGTACCCCTACATCCGCGGCAGCTTGATGGAGATGTATCGCCAGGAGCGTGCGTCGGGTCGCGATCCGGTCGAAGCCTGGGAAGCGATCGTCGGTGACCCCGAACGCTCGCGAACGTACAAATCCCAGCGCGGGAAGGGCGGATTCGTGCGTGCATCGTGGGCAGAGGCGGTCGAGCTCATCGCGGCGGCGCACGTGCACACGATCAAGAGGTATGGGCCCGACCGAATCGTCGGCTTCTCTCCAATCCCCGCGATGTCGATGGTGTCTTACGCCGCCGGCACGCGCTTCTACTCGCTGATCGGCGGAGTGATCCTCAGCTTCTACGACTGGTACGCCGACCTTCCGCCGGCGTCACCGCAGGTTTTCGGTGACCAGACGGACGTGCCGGAGTCGGCCGATTGGTACAACGCCAAGTACCTGATCGTCTGGGGCACCAACCTTCCCATCACGCGCACGCCCGACGCGCACTTCATGGCCGAGGCGCGCTATCACGGACAGAAGGTGGTCGTCGTCTCGCCGGACTACTCGGACCACACGAAGTTCGCCGACCACTGGCTTGCGGCGCAGCCCGGCACGGATGCAGCGCTTGGGATGGCGATGGGCCACGTCATCCTCAAGGAGTTCTACGTCGATCGCCAAGTCGGGTACTTCCAGGAGTACGCAAAGAAGTTCACCGACCTCCCGCTGCTCGTGACCCTCCGTGAGCGCGAGGGCGCTTACGTCCCGGATCGTTTTCTGCGCGCATCCGACATAGGCGACGGAACCGAAAACTCAGCGTGGAAGACGGTCGTCTTCGACTCTCACACGAGGCAGCCGGTCGTACCGAACGGATCCGTCGGTTTTCGTCACGGCGAGACCATGGGCCGCTGGAACCTCCAGCTGGGCGACGTCGATCCATCGCTCACTCTTCTGGGCGATCAGGACGAGCTCGTTGCCGTGGACCTTCCGCGCTTCGACGAGGGCGCAACCGAAGGCGGCAGCGTGCACCGCCGCGGAGTCCCGGCGAAAGAGATCGGCGGGCATCTCGTCACCACAGTCTTCGACCTCGTGCTTGCGCAGTACGGAGTCGGGCGCGAAGGGATACCCGGCGACTGGCCGCAGGACTACGACGACCCGCAGCCTTACACGCCCGCGTGGCAGGAGCCCATCACCTCAGTGGATGCAAAGCTCGCGGCGAAGATCGCACGCGAGTTCGCGCGCAACGCGGAGCTTACCCATGGCCGGTCGATGATCTGCATGGGCGCCGGCACGAACCACTGGTTCCACTCCGACCAGACGTACAGGACGTTCCTGTCGATGCTCATCCTCTGCGGCTGCGAGGGCGTCAACGGCGGCGGATGGGCTCACTACGTCGGCCAGGAGAAGGTCCGTCCACTCACGGGCTGGCAGACGCTTGCATTCGCGACCGATTGGGTTCGCCCGACGCGCCATCAGGCGGGGACGCCGTACTGGTATCTCGCCACCGACCAGTGGCGTTATGACGCGTTCACCGCCGAGGAGTTCGCCACGCCGCTCGGCCGCGGTTTGTTTCGCGGCCGTCACATGGCCGACTGCAATGCGCTCGCGGCGCGACTGGGATGGCTGCCCTCGTTCCCCAACTTCGACCGCAATCCGCTCGACCTGGGAGACGCTGGGCCGGACAAAGTCGTCGAGGAGCTCAAGGCCGGAACCTTGCGGTTCGCGGCCGAAGACCCCGATGCGCCCGAGAACTGGCCGCGTGTATGGACTGTGTGGCGGGCAAACGTGCTCGGCTCGTCGGGCAAGGGCCATGAATACTTCCTGAAGCATCTCCTCGGAACGAGCGATCCCGCCGTGCGCGCCGAGGAATCGCCCGAGTCACTAAGGCCCAACGAGGTGGCGTGGCGCGACGAGGCGCCGCGCGGCAAGGTCGATCTTCTTACCACCATCGATTTCCGCATGACGAGCAACGGTCTCTTTTCCGACGTCGTGCTGCCCGCGGCCACGTGGTACGAGAAGTACGACCTCTCGTCGACCGACATGCACGCGTTCATCCATTCGTTCAATCAAGCGGTGCCTCCGCCGTGGGAGGCGAAGACGGACTGGGATGCGTTCAACCTCATCGCCCGCGTGTTCTCCGACCTCGCCGCCAAGCATCTCGGCACGCGCAAAGACCTCATCGCGTCGCCGCTTGCTCACGACACCGCAGACGAGCTCGCGCAGCCGATGGGCGAGGTGAAGGATTGGAAGGCAGGCGAGTGCGAGCCCGTGCCAGGCCGGACGATGCCCAAGCTCACCGTGGTCGAGCGCGATTACGCCGCAGTCGCCGAAAAAATGACCTCACTCGGTCCACTTCTGGAGACGCTCGGCAGCGCGACCAAGGGCATCGCCTGGAACCCTTCCGAAGAGCTCGACTACCTCGCGCGCAAGCACGGCGCAGCGGCCAACGGGCGCCCGGCGATCGACAGCGCGCAGCAGGCGTGCGAGGTGATACTCGCGCTCTCGGGGACGACCAACGGCCGCCTCGCCGTCGAAGGGCTCCGTTCGCTGGAGAAACGAACCGGCCTGACACTGATCGATCTCGCGGAGTCGCGCAGCGGCGACAGGATCACCTTCCAGGACGCGCAGGTTCAGCCGCGCAACGTCATCACCTCGGCCGAGTGGTCCGGCATCGAGACGCATGACCGCCGCTACGCGCCGTTCACGATCAACGTCGAGAAATCGAAGCCCTGGCACACGCTCAGCGGGCGCCAGCATTTCTACCTCGATCACCAGTGGATGCTCGAGATCGGCGACGGTCTGCCCACGTACCGTCCTCCGCTCACGTATCGCCGTCATTACGGAGACCAGGCGATCCACGAGAAGGGACGCGCCGAAGTGACGCTGCGCTACCTCACGCCGCACTCGAAGTGGTCGATCCACTCCGAGTACCAGGACAACATCCACATGCTGACGCTGTTTCGCGGCGGTCCGGTGATCTGGATGTCGCCGCAGGACGCCGAAGCCATCGGGGTGAAGGACAACGACTGGATCGAGGCCTACAACCGCAACGGGGTGATCGCCTGCCGCGCCACCGTCACCCACCGGTTGCCGCAGGGGACCTGTCTCATGTACCACGCGAAGGACCGCCACCTGAACGTGCCGCTGACCGAGCTGCACGGCAATCGCGGCGGGATGGACAACTCGCTGACGCGCATCGTCTTCAAGCCGACGCATCTGATCGGCGGCTACGCGCAGCTGTCCTACGGCTTCAACTACTACGGGCCGTGCGGAGCACAGCGCGACGAGACCACGGTCATCCGCAAACGGCAAACGAAGGTCGTTTTCTGACATGCGGGTGAAGGCGCAGGTCGCGATGGTGATGAACCTCGACAAGTGCATCGGCTGCCACACCTGCAGCGTCACGTGCAAGCAGGTGTGGACCAACCGACCTGGGACCGAGTACGTGTGGTTCAACAACGTCGAGACCAAGCCCGGCCTCGGGTATCCGCGGCGGTGGGAAGACAACGAGCGGTGGCGTGGAGGATGGGAGCTCGACGCGCACGGCCGGCTGAGGCTGAAGGCCGGCGGTCAGCTGTCCAAGCTGATCAAGATCTTCTGGAACCCGAACCTGCCCACGCTCGACGACTACTACGAGCCCTGGACCTACGACTACGAGAACCTGATCACGGCCCCGCTGTCAGAGCGCGACCCGGTGGCGCGGCCGAAGAGTCAGATCACGGGTCAGAACATGAGCGTCAATTGGGGCCCGAACTGGGACGACGACCTTGCCGGTGCGCCGGAGACGGCGCCCCAGGACCCCGACCTTCGTGGAATCCAGGAGCACGTGAAGCTCGCCTATGAGCAGGCCTTCATGTTCTACCTGCCCCGCATCTGCGAGCACTGCCTCAATCCGTCGTGCGTCGCCTCGTGCCCCTCGGGCGCGATGTACAAGCGCAACGAGGACGGCATCGTGCTCGTCGACCAGGACAAGTGCCGCGGCTGGCGATTCTGCGTCTCCGGCTGCCCGTACAAGAAGGTGTACTTCAACCACCGCACGGGCAAGGCGGAGAAATGCACGCTGTGCTATCCGCGCATCGAGGCAGGGCTGCCGACGATCTGCTCCGAAACGTGCGTCGGGCGAATTCGCTACCTCGGCCTCGTGCTCTACGACGCCGACCGCGTGCTGCACGCTGCGTCGGTTCGCGACGAGAAAAAGCTGCTCGATTCGCAGCTGAGCCTCTTCCTCGACCCGCACGACCCCGCCATCCAGGCACAGGCGCACGTTGACGGCATTCCCGACGACTGGATCGACTTCGCGCGGCGTTCGCCGGTGTACGCGCTTGCGATCAAGTACCGCGTCGCGCTGCCGCTGCATCCCGAGTACCGCACGCTGCCGATGGTCTGGTACGTCCCACCGCTGTCGCCGGTGGTCAATGCGCTCGAGGGCGACGGCTACGAAGCCAATCCCGACGACGTCTTTCCCGCCATCGACATGATGCGCATCCCGGTCGAATACCTCGCCAACCGGCTCACCGCCGGTGACGGCGCGCGAATCCGGGAAGTGCTGCACCGGCTGGCGGCGATGCGCTCGTACATGCGCAAGAAAGAGGTGCTCGGCCAGGACGACGAGTCGCTCGCGCCGTCCGTCGGC
>DASSLJ010000056.1:0-3426 GCA_035689585.1 Candidatus Dormiibacterota bacterium | reverse complement strand
GATGGAATGTCGTCTCGCTCAGCCGGCGCGAGGGTTGCGACGTCTCCGACGAGAGTCAGGTCAAGAAGGCGTTCGCATCCCTCGACCCGCTCGACGCACTCATCCACTGCGCGGCGGTGTTGATCAAAAGACCTCTCGTCGATCTCAGCGCCGGCGATTGGGACGCGCAGCTCGGGTCGAACCTGCGCGGCGCATTCCTCTGTTCGCGCGAGGCGTTCCGGTTGATGCGAGGTCAAGGCGGCGCGATCGTCTTCGTGTCCAGCCTTTCGGGCGTCGCCGGTGCGGAGAAGTTTCCCGGGATGTCGGCCTACGTCGCGGCCAAGTCCGGTCTGGCGGGCCTGACCGAGGCGCTCAGCGTCGAAGGCCGACCTCTCGGCATCCGGGTCAACGCCATCAGTCCCGGCGCCGTCGACACGTCGATGCTGCGCGTCGCCGGCGTCGAGGGCGCGGCGCTGAAACCCGCAGAGGTCGCTCGGGTGATCGTTTGGCTCGCATCGCCGGAGTCGGCGCCACTGACCGGTGGTAATTTGCGGATGAATCCATGACCACCAACGTGCGCATCACCCGCCGCGCCACTTTCGCCGCCGCGCACATCCTGTGCCGCGACGACTGGAGCGATGAGAAGAACCGCGAAGTATTCGGCGCGTGCGCGACGGATCATGGTCACAACTACGTCATCGAGGTCACCGTCGGTGGACCGCTCGAGGCCGAGACCGGGATGGTCGTGAACCTCAAGCACGTCGATGCGGTGCTGCGTCGAGAGTTCATCGACGCAGTCGATCATCGCCACCTGAACCGTGACGTCGATTTCATGCGCGGAGTGATTCCGACGGCGGAGAACGTCGCGCTCGCCGCTTTTCATCGTCTCGAGCCGCACCTGAAACCCGCGCGGTTGTTAAAGGTGCGTGTCGTCGAGACCGAGAACAACGCCGCCGAGGTGACCGCCGGCTGAGCTCTGTCGCCCAACCCGCCCGCCGCCGGCACTCGCGGCCAAAAGAGCCCTGCCAAACCCGCGAGCGCCGGCAGTCGGTGCTCTGTTAACAGCCTGAGTTGTCACCGGCCTCGGACGCATCGATTCTTGCGCCATGGGACGAAATGCACGCCTGCCGGTGAGGCTGCTCAGCGGAGTATTCACGGTCGAAGAGGCCCGACGCGCGGGATTGCCGAGGTGGAGTCTGGAGGGCTCGAGCTGGGTGAGACTCGGACCTTCGCAGTACTTGTGGAAGGGTCTGAGCGGGGATCCAATCCACCGCCTCACGGCCGTGCACCGGCGGCTTCCGGTCGGCGCCGCATTCTCCGGTAGGACGGCAGCATGGCTTCATGGGCTTGAGGTCGCTAGTTGTGATCCGATCGAGGTGACGGTGCCCACGGCCGCGGGGGTCTCGAATCGCTCTGGCTGTCTGATAAGACGATCGGCGCTGGCAAAGCGAGATGTGGTCAATGCGCGTGGCCTGCCCGCTACGGAGATCGTGCGCACGGTCGCGGAAACCTGCGCTCGCCTCGACCTCATCGAAGCGATTGTCGTTGCCGACGCCGCACTTCACAGCCGGCGCCTGCGAATCGAGCAGCTCGCGTCCTGGGTACAGGCACACGCTGGCTTCCGCGGTGTACGCCGGGTGCGGGAGGTCCTCGACCATGCCGAGCCAGCGTCGGAATCGCCGATGGAGTCTCGGTTGCGATTAGTCCTGGTCTCGGGAGGACTTCCGCGGCCGAAGGCGCAGGTCACGATCCGTGATCGGTGGGGTCGCGCGATTGGAAGACCCGACCTGTACTACGAAGATCAGCGCCTCGGAATCGAGTACGACGGCATAACCCATCGTGATGCGTTGGTCGAAGACAATCGCCGTCAGAATCGATTGTTGAATGCGGGCGTCCGCCTGCTGCGGTTCACAGCCGGCGACGTTCTCCGCAATCCCGAGAAGGTCGTCAGCGACGTGAGATCAATGCTGAGCCGGACGCCACCATGACTGAGTGCCGGCACTCGCGGGTTTGGAGACTCCGCATAAGCCGTCAGTGCCGGCAGTCGCGCGGAAACCTACTCGTGTGGGTAGGCGAGCTTGACCTCGACGATACCTCCGCGCTCTCGCGTGATCAACGCCGGCTGATCGAACGTCGCGGGCCCACCCGCGACCCGCGCATCCGTGAAACAGAACTTCGAGTAGTGCCACGGACACGTGACCACGTCGTCGTCGAGCTTTCCCTCGTTCAGCGGCCCTCCGGCGTGCGAGCAAACCGCTCCCATCGCGTGGAGGAGGCCGTTGCGACGCAGGATGACCACCGGCAGACCCGCAGCCTCGACGCGTCGCATCTCGCCCTCGGGAAAATCGTCGCGCGTGCCGACCCTGACGAAGTCCGTGGGGCCGGCGGAGAACGCGTTGTGGTTCACCGCTGAGCCGATGCCGAACGTCAGGTGTCCGCCGACGTACGCGCCGAAAAGCAGGACGAGCCACGCGATCGTCGACAGCACGATCGCGAGCAATCGCATCGAGGGCACGGACAGCCGGAGCGCAAGCGACGCGATCTCGACGACGACGACGGACGTCATCACCAGTCCATGCAGGACCGCCGTGCGGCGCTCATGGCCAAACGTCTCGTGAAAATCCGTCAGGCCGGTCAGAGCGGAGAGGATCGCTCCGGCCAGGCCGACCGCCAGCGCAAGGTCGCCCGCGACCGCGGGCACGCGTCCGGTTGCGATGAAGAGCCAGTCCGCCAGGATGCCGAGCGTCCAAGCGCCGACGGGCACGTCGGTGAGCGCGGGGTGAAGCGGATGCCGCAGCGCCGTCGTCCCGTGCATGACGTTCTTGATCGCCTGGCCCGGGCGCCCGAGGACTTCATAAAAGGCGCCGACCGCCTTTTGAATCCCCTCGGCGACAGGATCGAGCCAGACGAGCGAGCGCAGCGTCCGGTCCAGCAACCGCTCCTTGGAGCGGTTCTGGTTGATCAGCTTGCGGACGCGACGGCTATCGATCTCCATGCGTATTCGCTGGTATCCCCCAATCCGGAAACGCCAGCACCGCCGAACTTACTTAGGGTTGCCGGCGGCGACGAAGTAACGTGTGAGCGATGGCCGCACGAGAGATCGGGGTCGTCGGACTCGGCACCATCGGAGGTGGCCTGGCGCGGAACTTCGCCTCCCGCGACGTCCACGTGGCGGTCTACAACCGCACTTTTGCGCGGACCGAAGAGTTCATCGCTGAGCACGGCGCTGACGGCGCCTTCACCGTCGCGAAATCGCTCGAAGACTTCGCCCGCCTTCTCAAGCCTCCGCGCGCGGTCGCGGTCCTCGTCAACGCGGGCCGCGCCACCGACGAGGTGATCGACGGCCTCGTCAAGGTGCTCGCGAGGGGCGACACGATCATCGACGGCGGCAACTCGTTCTTCCAGGACACCCGGCGTCGCGCCGCGATGGTCGAAGGCCTCGGCCTT
>DASSLJ010000055.1:0-6035 GCA_035689585.1 Candidatus Dormiibacterota bacterium | reverse complement strand
CCATCTGGAGCGCGCGCGTGCCGCGGCGTGAACTCGACACCGAGTCGACCGCGGCGAGATGACCTGGCCACAATCGATGCATCGCTTCGCGGATTCTTCCGCCGCGACGTCACCGATCAAGACATCGGTCCATCTGACCCTTTCGATTTCAGCCATCAGTCAGACATCGGTAGAGAGCCACAATCCGGTCAGCGGCGGTACCGCCCGAGTGCGCGGGAAAAATGGCCGGAAGGTTTTCTGATATCGATGCTGTCAAAGACCGCCGACGTCGTCGCACCCGACGCAACACCGCTTCCGCCGCTCTCCAGGCAGGAGGTCTCCGTGCTGATGCTCGCCACCTCCGGCCTCACGAGCAAAGAGATCTCGCTGGCGCTTCGAGTGTCGGCAAACACGGTCAAGTACCACCTGTCCAACATCTATCGGAAGCTGCGCGTGCACACGCGCGCCGAGGCGGTCGATGCTTATCACCGGCTGCTCCAGGGGTCGCCGGCGGGAGGGGTCAGGGCGGTCCTCGACATGGGGACCAGGCTCGCATCGCAGCTGGCGCTCTCATTCCTCGGTCCGAGCCGAGCCGCGTATCTGCGGGTAGACGGCAGCATGCTCACGCCACTGATCGAGCTCGATCCGAGCAATACGCCTGCCGGCCGGCCATTTCCGCTGGCGGAGAACCACCATTTCTCGGAGATCGTCAACACGCGCAAGCCGCGATCCGGAATCGTCGGCAGCCGTACTCTGGGGCCGACTGCACGCGCGACGGCGACTGAGTTGGGCGTGACTGCCGGCGCCGGCGTCCCCATCGTCGTCGGCGATAGCGTGCACGGTGTCCTCGCGATCGGCGCACGGGGAACGACCGTCCCACCGGAACTGTTGCGCGGCCTGATCGACCTCGGCCATCTCGTCGAGCTGGCGCTCGCAAACGCGGCTTTTCGACAGGACCTTCAGGCCGCGGATACATAGGCGTGCCGCCCGGCACTGCCCGGACATTCCAAAAGCCCCTATCCCGTCGCGCCTGACGCCCGAAGACTTACCCGCAAATGGCGTCGGCTGTGCCGATCTTGAGCCGAGAATCTCCGCTGCTCGTGGCTCTCCGAAGGGCGCGTTGGCCGATCGTGGCCTCGGCCGCAACGTACCTTGGCTTTCTCGTGCTTGGCATCGCCCTGGCGTCGGCCGGCTGGACGTTCGCCGTGAGCCAGCGCGATGCGATCGTCAACGGGGCGCATTCGAGCTCGATCACGCTGGCGAACGGTCGCGGCGATCACCTGACCGCCGCCCTGCTCGACTTCGGGTCGAACGCCGTACTGGGTGCCGTGCCGACGTCGATCACCGGGCTGACGGTGATCGGACCCTTCCCGATCGCCGCGTATCGAGGTTGGGTCGGCGGCGTCGTCTCCATCGACTCCCATCACGCCAGTCGCCTGGCGAATCCGTCCAGCGCCGTCTACTACCTCGTCACGGTCGCCCTCCAGCTGACCGGATTCATCCTCACGATGGCCGCCGGGGTCCATGTCGGATGGCACGCCTGGAAGGCGCGGCGAGACCCTTCGGTTCGCGCCGTCTTGGGCTTTCGGGTCCCCTCGTTTGCCCTGCGGGATGCGGCCTACCTCTACGCGGTTGCAATGCCGGTGTTCCTCGCCGGATCTCTGTATGAGTTCCTCGCATGACTCGGCGACGTCCGGCCGAGCGGCTAATGGCAAAACATGCCAGGACTGGCTAGGGTTCCGCGAATGACGGCACCGCCGCTCACCGTGTCGGGACTTCGCAAGCGGTTCGGCTCGATTCAGGCCGTCGATGGAATCACGTTCCACCTCGATGCGGGTGAGACGTACGGCCTGCTGGGTCCGAACGGCGCCGGCAAGACCACCACGATCTCGATGGTCGCCGGGCTGTTGAGTCCCGATTCCGGCGACATCACGGTGGCCGGCCGGCGAATGACAACGACTGCGGACGATGCCAAGGCGCTTATCGGCTACGTGCCGCAAGACGTCGCCATCTATCCCGATCTCAGTGCGCGCGAGAACCTGATGTTCTTCGCGCGTCTGTACGGATTGTCGGCAACCGACGCGCGCCGGCGAACGGATGAGGTGCTTCAGACCATCGGCCTGGCCGACCGCGCCCGCGAGCGGACCAAACAGTATTCGGGCGGCATGAAGCGCCGCCTCAACATCGGCATAGGCCTGCTCAACCGCCCGAAGCTGCTGATCCTCGACGAGCCGACGGTCGGCGTCGATCCACAGAGTCGCAACGCGATCCTGGAGAGCGTGGCGCAGCTGTCGCGCGAAGGCATGGCCGTTCTGTACACGACGCACTACATGGAGGAAGCGGAGCGCCTCTGCGATCGCGTCGGGATCATCGACCACGGCAAGCTGATCGCGGAAGGATCGCAAGAACAGCTCGTCAGCCTCGTCGGCGAGGAGGATCGCGTGACGCTGTCGGCGACCGGTGACATCCCCCACGCCGTCGACACGCTGCGCTCGCAGCCGTGGATCAAGCAGGCCGACGCCGCGAACGACGGCGCTGTTCTCGTCGTCGACGGCGCCCGCGCGCATCTGCCGGCGATCCTTCAGGAGGTTGCCGCGGCGGGTGTCGGAGTCCGATCTGTCGAGGTCTCGGAGCCGGACCTCGAATCGGTCTTTCTCCACCTCACGGGTCGCGCTCTGCGCGACTGAACGTACATGCGCCCCGCATTTCTCATCGCGGCCAAGGACCTGCGAGAGCGGATACGGGACCGGACGGCGATTCTCATCGCGGTGGTGGTGCCCCTGGTCCTCGCATTCATATTCAGCGCCATCCTCGGCGGTGGCAGCGGTGACACCAGGGCCATACCGCTCGGCTACGTCGATGAGGACGGAGGAGCGGTGGCGGAGGACTTCGTGCAGCAAGTCCTGGGTCAGGTCGAGAAGTCGGGGATAGCCACCGTCCATTCCGAGCCGTCAGTCGCGACCGCGACTCCCCTCGTCAAGTCCGGCAAGCTCACCGCGCTCATCGTCATCCCGCCGAGCTTCACTCAGGCGGTCCAGACAGGCGGCACTGCATCGATGCAGGTGATCGGAAACGTCGATTCGCCGATATCCGCGGCCATCGCATGGTCGATAGCGCAGGGCTACGTCGCCGAGCTGAACCGGATCCGGATCGCGGTCCTGGTCGCGGCGGGAGGTAACCCGGCGTCGCTGACCACGGACCAGCTCAACGCACTGGCGGCGAAAGCAGCGTCTGCGCAGGCTGCCGTGGTGGTGCAGGACATCTCGAGTGAGAGAAAGCAGCTCGACGCCAAGTCTTTTTACGCCGCGGGCATGGCGGTGTTCTTCGTGTTCTTCAGCGTCCAGTTCGGTGTGACGAGCCTGTTGGAGGAACGCAACGAGGGCACGCTGGCTCGGCTGCTGGTCGCGCCGATCGACAGGATTTCCATCCTTGTCGGGAAGCTTCTGACGAGCTTTACGGTCGGCGTCATCAGCATGGGCGTGCTCGTCGTCGCGACGAGCGTTCTCTTCGGCGCGTCGTGGGGCAATCCCGCCGGCGTCGCGATCCTCGTCGTGTCCGCCGTGCTTTCCGCGACCGGCATCACCGCGATCATCGCGGGGTTCGCGCGCGATGCGGAGCAGGCGGGCAACATGCAGACCGTCGTGGCCGTCGTGCTTGGCCTGCTCGGCGGCACCTTCTTTCCCGTTTCACAGGCGCCCGGCATCCTGTCCACGCTGACTTTCATCGCGCCTCAGGCGTGGTTTCTGCGCGGGCTCGGTGATCTTCGCGGCGGCGACCTTTCGGGAGTCGTGGTGCCGGCTCTCGCGATGCTCGCGTTCGCAGTCGTTACGGGGGCCGTCGGTGTCTTCCGACTCCGGCGCGTGGCGGAGGTCTGATGGGCAAGATCCTCGTGATCGGGATCACGAACCTGCGCCGAACTTACCGTGTGCGGAGCAACTTCTTCCTCAGCTTCGTGTTTCCACTTCTGCTCATCCTGATCCTCGGCCAGACGTTCGGCTCGTCATCGCAGCCGCGGGTCGGGGTGGTATATGAGGGCTCTGGCCCGCTGGGACGTGCCGTGGCCTCGGCGCTCGGCAGCGTTCCCGGTATGACGACGGTGACGGTGAACGATGCGGCGTCGCTGCAACTGCAGGTCGAAAGGGCCACGCTGGACGGTGGCGTCATCATTCCGTCCGACTTCGACCAGACCGTGGGCGCTGGCCGCACGGCGGTGGTGAAGTTCATCGCATGGCCGGGCCGGTACGCGCATCAACTCTCGGAGGACGTCAACGGTGCGGTGGCGCGCGAGAGCGCCCTGCTCGGCGCAGCGCAATTCGCCGTCAATCAGAACGCCGTGCCGAGCTTCGACGCCGGCGTCACCGCTGCAAATGCCGCTTCCAGCCATCTCGCGCCGATCACGGTGTCGGAATCGACCGCCGGAACGGCAAGGTTCTCGCGGCTCGTGACGGAGTTCGACCAGGGAGCGTGGACGCAGCTCGACCTCTTCGTGTTTTTCATGGCGCTTATGGGCGGCGCGCTGGGCCTCATCCAGTCACGGCGGCTCGGCGTCGCGCGCCGGATGCTTGCGACGCCGACGTCTACCTGGACCGTGATCGGCGGCGAAGTCTTCAGCCGCTTCGTGATCGCTGTCATCCAGGCGATCGTGATCGTGTTCGGCTCCGCGCTCCTGTTCCAGGTCGCGTGGGGACAACCCGCAGGAGTTGCGGCGACGATTCTCGTCTACGGGGTGGTTTCGGCCGCCGCCGGCGTCCTGCTCGGATCGCTCGTCCGCAATGAGCAGCAGGCCGCGGGCGTAGCCCTGCTCCTCGGCCTCGGACTGGCTGCGCTCGGCGGTTCGATGGTGCCGATCCAGGTGTTTCCGCAAACCATGCAGACGATCGCGCACATCACGCCTCACGCCTGGGCGAACGAGGCTTACGTGCAGCTCGTGGGGAACGGTGTAGGGCTAACCGCGATCCTTCCTCAGCTCGCAGTGCTTGCGGCGTACGCGGTCGGGCTGCTCGCGCTCGCGTCCTGGCGACTTCACCGCGTACTGACCTCATAGCTCGGCGGCATCGGCGGGGTCGGGCCTCCACAAGAAGGGCCGATCGCCCCTTTCGCAGCGGCCGCCGCGCGGTGACGCTGTGGGTGGAGGTGTCATCGTGGCAACCAGCACACTCGTACGACCTCGACCTGAAGAGGTCGACCTAGAGACAACCGCCCGCACGATTCTCAACCGTCATCCCGCCGTCGGCCTGGCGATTGGAATCGTCCGCGACGGACGTCCGGCGTCGTTTCACGGCGAGGGACTCGCCGACATCGCATCCGGCACGCCGGTCACGGAGAACACCGTGTTTCGAATCGCGTCGGTGACCAAGACCTTCACCGCGATCGCCGTCATGCAGCTTCGCGACCGGGGTCTGGTCGATCTCGATGCACCGGCGAACGAATACCTTCGGGCGTTCAAGCTCGCACCGGCGAGCGCACGCTTTCGGCCGGCCACCCTGCGCCATCTCCTGACGCACACCGCCGGGATTCGTGAGGCGCTCCACGTAACAGACCTCTTGCACCTGCGCAACATGGGTTCGACCGTCGCGGCCGGACGGCGCATCCCTTCGCCCGCCGAGCTCTACGGCGGGGCGCTCCGCATCGATGCGGATCCGGGCTCGCGGTTCATGTACACGAACCACGGCTTCGCGGCGCTCGGCCAGATCGTCGAGGACGTCAGCGGGCAGCCACTGCACCGCTACTTCCGCGAGCACATCTTCGAGCCTCTCGGCATGAGCGACACCACTCTCCTCCTGGCAGAGGTGCCGATGGCGCGGCTCGCGACCGCGTACGAGCTTCGCTCCCGCGGTCCCGAGAAGGTCAGCCCGTATGAGGTCGTGCCGCCTGCCGAAGGCGGAATCAACTCGACACCGAGCGACATGGCCCGCTACCTCGCCGCGCTCCTTGGAAACGGCGCCAACGACCATGGTTCGGTGCTGCAGCCCGCGACGCTGCGCGAGATGTTCGCG
This sequence comes from Candidatus Dormiibacterota bacterium, assembly GCA_035689585.1. Lineage (GTDB taxonomy): Bacteria > Chloroflexota > Dormibacteria > Dormibacterales > Dormibacteraceae > 40CM-4-65-16. Next base: position 60 of record DASSLJ010000055.1, on the reverse strand, counting down.
CCCTCCTTCCAACCGGACCCGCGCCTTCCCGGCATCGGCCTCGGCTTTTTCCGCGCGAAC
>DASSLJ010000054.1:0-19291 GCA_035689585.1 Candidatus Dormiibacterota bacterium | reverse complement strand
CGCGACGTCCGGGCGGAGGTCACGCTGAACCAGGGGGAGGCGACCGGCGTGGTCCTGGAAGCCGGGCCCCGCGTCACACCACAAGGCATCAAGCCGGCCGAAGTCCAGGATGCGGCCCAGAAGACGATCGACCACTGGCAGAACTGGTTGCGCAAGTCGACCTACACCGGCCGCTGGCGCGAATACGTGCAGCGCTCGGCGATGACCCTGCGGCTGCTTACCTACGCTCCGACCGGCGCGCTGATCGCCGCGCCGACGGCGGGCCTGCCCGAGCAGGTCGGCGGCGAGCGCAACTGGGACTACCGGTTCACGTGGGTGCGGGACGGCTCGTTTTCCGTCTACGCAATGCTCGGTCTCGGTTACGAGGAAGAGGCGGCCGCATTCATGAGATGGCTGAACGACCGCGTGGTCGAGCACGCAGGCGCGGACTCCGGTCCGCTCAAGATCATGTACCGCGTGGACGGCTCCTCCGACCTGTCGGAGGAGGTGCTGGCTCATCTCGACGGCTATCGCGGGTCACGGCCTGTGCGCATAGGCAACGGCGCCGCGGACCAGCTGCAGCTCGACATCTACGGCGAAGCCATGGATTCCATCTACCAGGCGCACCGGCGAGGACTGCGCATGGGCCATCCCGGCTGGACGCATCTGCGGCAGGTCACCGATTGGCTGGCCGACAACTGGGATCGACCCGACGAAGGAATATGGGAGACTCGCGGCGGACGGCAGCACTTCACCTACGGGCGAATGATGTCGTGGGTCGCGCTCGACCGCATGATCCGGATCGCGAGGGATCTCGGGCTGCCGGCGGACGTCTCGCGCCTGGCGATGCAGCGCGACCGGATCTACGAGCAATTGCACGAGCGCGGATGGAACCAGGAGAAGCAGGCTTTCGTTCAGCACTACGCGACGGATGTGCTCGATGCGTCGGTGCTGTTGATGCCGTCGTTGGGTTTCGTCTCACCGACCGACCCCATGTGGCAGTCCACGCTCAAGGCTATCGATCGGGAGTTGGTGTCCGACAGCCTCGTCTATCGCTACGACCCGCAGGCGTCACCCGACGGCCTGAGAGGCAGCGAGGGAACGTTCTCCATCTGCACGTTCTGGTATGTCGACGCGCTCACGCGGTCAGGCAGGCTCGACGACGCACGTCTGGTTTTCGACAAGATGATGACCTACGCCAACCATCTCGGCCTGTTCGCGGAGGAGATCGGTCTGACGGGCGAGCAGCTCGGCAACTTCCCGCAGGCGTTCAGCCACCTGTCGATGATCAACGCCGCCGTCAACCTCAACCACGCTCTCGACGAAGGTCGCACCGTGACGTGATCGCCGGCGCGGTTTAGCGATTCGCGAAAACGGCCGCCATCTTGATGAGGGATCGCCTCGAGTTGATCCCAAGCTTTGCGTACACGTTTGCGATGTGGTTCTCGACGGTCCTCTCGCTGATGTGGAGGATGGTGGCGATCTCACGGGCGCTGTAGCCGGTCGATGCGAGCCGCGCGATCTCGAGCTCACGACGAGTCAGGAGGCGTAGCCCGGCCGACAGTTCGCCGTTGTGCGGTTCCACCGGCAGACCCGGTGAACTCTGCTCGTAGATCAACTCGCTGACCCGGCCGGCATACCACCTCGCCGCCACCGCCATCCCCAGGGCGACCATGCAGATGGAGACCTCCGCCGCTCGGTCCTGCTCCGCGGTAATCGTCGCGCCGACAATCGATGCCGCCCCGACCAGGCCGACGAGCCAGGCCAGCCGGTGCGGCAGGAGCCACATCGCGGCCAGCAGCGGTGGCAGCGCGAAGAACATGAGAACGTCGTCCGGTGTGGTGAGCTCCAGGCAGAAAAGCAAGACCAGGGAGCACGCAAAAAGCCCCGCCACCGGGGCCGCGAGCGGATGGCCTACCAGGCCGAAGGGTTGGAACAGCCAGTCGAGGCTGCGGTCAACGTCGTGCCCGTTGTGGGTTGCCGGCCCCTGCACTGTATCGTCCCCCAGTCTCCAGGCATCATACGGTCGCCGGCCGACGGCGGCAAGCCAGGCTTTGAGCGATAGCTAAATGAGTAGCCGGATCGCACGAAACTAAGTACTGGGCCCGGATGACACCCCGCGTCAACAAGCGGAAGCTGAAACCGATCGAGGTCCGGCTGGTTACCTACCGTCGGGGGACGCGATGAAGAGTAATCGGTGCCGGTCGTGAGCGAGGCCGCCCCTCTCTACACCGTCGGCGAGGTGGCCACGCTGTTGGGTGTCTCGCCACACACCATCAGGGCCTGGGAGCGTCGTCACGGCATGGTCAATCCCTCGCGGACGGCCACCGGCCAGAGGCGCTACCGCGCGGAGGACGTCGAACTGCTCCGCGACATCAAGCGCGCGGTCGACCGCGAGGGTGTCTCGCTTAAGGTCGCCTTCCAGACTGTGAGCGGCTCGCAGGCGCTGGACCGGCGGGTTCGGCGCGGTGAGACCGGACGGCAACGTCAACTTCCGAGACGAGAGGGTGTGTGGCGCGGCGTGGTCGACGTGCTGCCCCACGTGGTCGTGCTGCTCGACTCTCAGGGCAGGATCGTCGAGGCCAACATCGTCGCAGCCAAGGAGTTCGGCGTCACGCGGCAGCAGCTGCACGGGCGGCTCTTCGCCGATCTCGTGGATCCATTTGACCGCGCCAAAGCGGTCCTCCTGTTCCGTCCGCAGCCGAAGGCCGTCGATGGTTGGGAGCTCAACCTGGCCACGGTCGCGGGTCCGCGCCTCTACTCGTTCCGTTCCTGGACGGTGGGCGCCGGCGACCAGGGTCGCCTGGCGCTCGTCGGCTCACAGATGTTCCAGCCTCTGGTCGCGAGCTCACCTGCGCTGGTGGCTGACGCGGTCGCCGCACACGCCGAGGCCACGGCGGGTCGCGAACCGCCGACCGATGCGCTGCAGCAGCTTGTCGACCAGCTCCCATTCGGCGTGGCGGTGGCGACCGTAGGCCCCAATCCACGGATCGTCTACGCGAACCTTCGGCTCGCCGGCATCAGCGGTGTATCCCCTCGAGTGTTCACGGGAAGACCCGTTCAGGAGCTGCTGCCTCGAACGGATCTGTTGGGCGCCCTTCAAGCTTCGATATCGACGCAGACGACCCAGGTCCTCAACGGTGTGATGCTGCAGGCACGCAGCTACAACGTCGCCTGTCAGCCCCTCCTCTCGTCGGACAACCGGGTGGCCGCCGTGCTGATCGTGCTGGACGAGACTCTGCCGGGCGCGATGTCGGAAGAGCAGCTGTCCGCTTCGCTGTTCGATCGGACGTTGGACGAATCCCCGACGCCGCGCGAGCTCGCTCGGCGGGTGGCGCAGGACGTGGCAGTTCTCGTGCCCGGCGTTCCTGCCGCCGTTGCGATCACGGCAGCTCCACCCGAGTCAATCGCAGTCGCCTACTCCGCGGCCGCCATGGATGCTTTTCGGCGTAGCCCCGCGCTCGCGCGTTCGTTCAGACGCTTCGTGCGCACGGCCCGATGGGTCGGGCCCCCGACGGATACGAGGACGTCTGTTTCGGGTGAAGCGATGATCTTCAGCGTCATTCCATTGAGCCACTCGCGACCGTTGGGGTTCGTAGCCTCGTGCCGACGCGCGAGCGCCGCCGAGCACCCCAACGCCCGAGTCGTCGTCAGCGATCTCGTCCCACGTTTGCGGATCGCAAGTGACCTGCTTCACGCACGTATGGACGCGGCTCGTGACATGGCCCGCATCAAAGCGATGGCTGCGGCAGCCTCGCTTGTCCGCCAATCTGGAAGCATCCGCGACGTCGGGGCGCGCTTCCTCGAGCATCTGGCCGCAATCCTCAACGCGGACGCCGCCGCCATCCTAGTAATCGATGGTCGCGACTTCGTCGTGCACTCGGCGTACTCGGTCGATCGACCCTATTTGAAGCTTGGGGCGCGCCTTCCTCTCACGGGCCAGGCCGTCTCCAGGTCTCTCAAGTCCGGCACGCCGGTCGAGACGTCGGAACTGGGTTCACCGCTGCTGCCGAAGGGGGTCAACCGCAATGCGAGGCGATGGAAGCATGTTCTTTCCGTTCCCATCGGTTCTGTCGACGGCCGGCCACATGTGATCACGATGCTGCGCAAAGCCGATCGGCCATTCACAGATGACGATGCAAACATCGTCGAGACACTGTCCGGGACGGCGCTGTTCATCAGCAATGAGGCGGCGCCCGGGATCGCCGGCTGAAACAAGACTCAGGACGGGGATGCCGAGGCTTTGCTGGTCGGCGTCTCCGCGGCCGCCGCTGACGCAGAAGGAGTCGGCGATGGCGACGGAGAGGGCGAGGGCGATGCCGAAGGCGATGGTGATGGCGACAGTGACGCGCTGGGTGAGGGACTCGCGGCGCGCTCCGTCACGGTCACCTTGGTGCTTGCATAGCACGAGCCATCCCAGCAAAGGCTGACGACGTGACCGCCGGGGGTCGTGTCCTTGGGAATCGTCACTCGCACGTTGGTGTTCCCGTTCTGATCTGCCTCGAACGCTCCGATCTGCTGCGGACTGCTCTCCAGTTCGATGGTTCCGACCTGGTTGGCGGGGAGGCCGCTTGCGGTGACGATCAGACTGCCGCCCTGTTCGATGGCGCCGTCGGACAGGGACATCGACGGCGTCGGCGCCGGCGCCGGCGTCCGGTTCGTCGCCCACAACAGCACGCCGATGGCGACCGCCAGGATGGCGACGGCCGCGATCAACCATCCCGCCGCGGAAGACGGCTTCGCGTGAGCGGCTGCGACGTCGTCGCGAATGGCCGCCCTGAGCGCGTCGACCATGGCGGTGCATGTGCTCCAGCGCGCTTCGCCGTGGCGCGCAAGGCCGGTACGGAAGACGCGCGCCGTCGCGGGTCCGATGCCGGCGTTCTTCGCCGCTGTCGGGTCGGCGCCGTCGCCCGCCATCTTCGCGGCGGGCGGGACTGATCCGGTCAGGACCTCGTAGGCGGTCGCTGCGAACGAATAACGGTCCGCCGCGGCGGTGATCTCTCCGCGTTCCATTTCTTCTGGCGCGATGAACGCGGCGGATGCTGGGTCCGGCACAAACGGCATGCCGTCGGTCTGACGCGGCATCAGCGGTGCCAGCCCGAGTCCGACTATCAACGGTTCTCCATTCGGGTCGAGGAGGATCGTTGAAGGGCTCAGGTCTCCGTGCAAAACGCCCCTCTGATGCGCGGAATCGATGGCGTCGGCGACTTTCGTCAACAACGGAAGCGCGCGCTCATCGGCCATGGCGCGCCCTCGCACCGCGTCCTCGAGCGAGGGCCGACCCTCGCAGTCGTACACGATGTAGGGAACATCACCGCTCTGGCCCACAGCGGCCACCGGTGCCAGAGATGCGTGTCTCACCGCCGCCACTTTCGGCGCCGCCGATTCAAACCGCGTTCGGTCCTCTTCCGACGAGAGGGCGCGAAGGGCGACGATCGTCACGAAGTGGTGAAGGGTGCGATCGTAACCGTCGTACTCGCCGCCCGCCGGCGCAGGTCGCAGGTATTCGTTCACCTCGAAACGGTCGATCACCGTTCCGGGTCCGAGGCGCCACTCCGCCAATGCGTCCTTCAATCTAAGGACGCCTTCTACCGACGCCGGCAGCGCCTGCCCATGGCTAGACAAAGTCTTGGGCGCGGGCCCCGAAAGCGCCGGGTCATCGATCTGCCAAACCGTCGTCTAGATTGGTCGGAATGGTGCTGCGCGCACTGCCAATCTCGAAGTGGATGGCCGAGCGCTCGGATCAGTGCGGGAATGCGGGCGTTCGAGGCGTGGTGCTCGTGGCCGTGGCGGTCGCATGCGTCGTCGCGATGACGCATCTGCCCGACCTCGAGGCCGCGATCATCCGCGCGATCCCAGCGGCGCCCGCATCTGGCGCCGCGACGCCATCATCGCCGCCCGGCACCTCGCCGGCGGCGTTCGGTGCCAGCAGCAGCGTCGCCACTGCCTCGGGCACCTGCGTGAGCTATCCGGCGCTCGGGGCGACGTCGGGGAAATCGGTCTTCATCGACGCCGGTCACGGCGGACCCGATCCCGGCGTGATCGGTGACGCGAACGGCGCGCCGCTCATGGAGAAGACCGTCACGCTGGCGGTCGCAAAGCGCGTGGCAGGACTTCTTCAAAACGACGGCTATCGCGTCGTCATGTCGCGCACCGGTGATTCATCCGTGGTCGCGAATCTGCCGTCAGACGGCAGCCTGAGCGCCGATGACATTCGCCGCGACCTGCTTGCGCGAATCGCGTGCGCAAACAGGGCGGCTGCGGATTTGCTCATATCGATACATTTCAACGGCGTGGACGACTCGAGCGTGGCCGGCAGCGAGACGTTCTATGACGCGGTGAGGCAGTTCGCGGCGAACAATCACCGGCTCGCCATCGATCTCGAGCGCTCGATCACCGAAGCCATCGGCAGCGCGAACCTCGGGATCTGGCCGGATGACGAGAACGTCGGACCGGCTCTTTCTCCGGCCGGCAGCGTGTACGGGCACTTGATCGTGCTCGGACCTCCTTCGCCCGGTTATGTCGATGCGCCGAGCCAGATGCCGGGAGCGCTTGTCGAGCCTCTGTTCCTGTCCAACCCCGGCGATGCGCGACAGGCGGCAGACCCTCACACGCAACAGCTGATCGCGACTGCCATCGACTCCGGCGTGCGAGCGTACTTCGCCGGTTCCTGACCGGGACCGCATGCTGGCGGCGTGATCAATCGAAGTCAGGGCGCTGTCCTGGGCTTTTTCGCCTTTGTGGTCGTCGCCCTTGTCGCAATCCTGATTTACGCGCCTGACGTGTACGCCGGCGCACTTGGGGCACGCGGAGGGCGATCGTTTGGTCTCGAGATCGGATTCCTCGTCGCTTTGCTTGCTCTCATCTCGGTGGTCGTGCTCGGCGTCATCCGGCGCTGGCGTTGGCTGTTCTGGTTGCTGGTCGTCGCGTTCCTCGCCGGGGTCTTGCGGCTGCCGGCTTCAGCCGCGCAGCTCGCCGGCGCCGTTCCGTCGACCGGGCCGGGGTGGTACCTGGTCCTTCAGGGTTTGATCGGACTTGTGCAGTTCGTCATCGGGGTCGGCCTGCTGGCGGGCTATCGGCGAGCCGGGGTGTGGGGCGCCTTTTGAATCAGACCCCGCGCGGAGCAGCTCCGCATCGAGCATCGTGCCGCGACAGTTCTCGGCGCCACATCTGCATGGATAGTCCTCGGGGCGGTCGTCGGGATCGCCGGGACGAAGGTTGTAGTCGTACGTCAATTCCTCGCCGGCCCGGATATGGCGTCTGGCATGCACGAACACCCGGTCACCATCGAGGGTGGTCTCGCAGTTGGGGTCGCAGGAGTGGTTGATGAACCGGATGTTGTTCCCGTCGACACCGGCATCGATCACGCGGTCGTCGTCGACCGCGAACAAGAGTGTGTACGAAGGATCGGAATCCAAAGCGCTCGAGGTGTCGGTCTCCATGGCGGAATCGATGACTCGACCGCGATACTCTCCGACCAGCTGCCCCGGCTCGTAGGGGGTCCGCGCGAACAGACCGCGGCCATGGACGCGTGACCGCCGAACAACGTACGAGCTCATGATGCTCTGCTGATCATCGCACCGGCGTGCCGGCGAAACGGCGGGCCGCCCTCGGTTCCACGCCGAGCTCGGTTCCTTAGAGCTTCCTTAGGGTTTCCGCCGTAGCCGCGTAGCCGCCTCCCACCGCGCGTTTTCGATCGATAGGAAAGGCGGTACAGAGAAGTGAAGTTCGTGGAGCGGGCACGGACGTTCGCGATTGTGCTCACTTTGGGCATCGCGGCTTGCAGTGGTGGCGCGCTGCCCAATTCGGTCCGGTATTCGCCACCGCCGCCGCTTGCGCTCGTCGCGCTTGTCGACCCATCGTCCGGACAGATGGCCGCCGAACTGCAGCAGCTGGCCGCTGTGGTCCAGGCCAACGCCAGTCCGAACGAGGCGGTCGTCGTCATGATGCTCGCGCCTGGGAGCAGGACGTACACAGTCCGCTCGGGTGACAGCCTGAGCTCGATCGCCGCTGCCAACGGGCTGACGCTGCCTGAGATCGAAGCGGCAAACCCGCAATTCGGTCCGGTGGGCGGTCGCAACTGGAGCGTGATCCACAGCGGCGAGCACGTCACCATCGCCGATCGCTCCGCGCCCAATCCGTTGCTGATCGTGACGAGGGCTCCTGCCGGCCCGCCGCCGCCGATGCTGATCCGTCTGCCCGCCGAGCCGCAGAACCCTACGGAATATCAGCGCGCGCAGTACCAGCACTCGGTCGCGGCGGACAACGCCACGAACGACGCTCGCATCGCTGCATGGCGTGCCGACGTGCAGGCGGCGTTGATCCCGTGGCAGAACACGGTCGCCGCTCAGATCAAGAGCAAGGAAGGGGCCGCCAACCTGGTGACATCGTCCGGGGGCGAGCCGGCGCTGTCGGCATCGATGTCGGCCGGGCTGGCAACGCTCGGCGGCCTGTCAGGCCGTCACCTGTTGCTGGTGCTCGGCGGCGCAGGCAGCGGCCCGTCGACGCTCGCTCCGCGCAGCCTTGCCGGCGTTGCGCTCGTCGTTGCCAACATCGCCGATCCGGGGGCCGCGGCGGCATGGACTGCGGCGGGCAAGGATGCAGGCGCGGTTTCGGTGAACGCACTCGACCCCGCGCTCACGCAGCTCCAGCTCGCCCAGGTCGTCAACAGCTAGGAGGGACACGTACATGGAATCGATCGAGAGAGTGGTGGCGGCGACGCAGCCGCTGGATCTGCCGTCGAGTGACGGACACATCGGAGCGATGCGCGAGTTTCTCGCGAAGCCCCGCGTCGCACGCGAGTTTCAGGACATCAAGACGGATGCCCAGCGATTGCAGGCCGTGCGCGCGGAGCGGCAAACGCTCACCGACCAGGCAGCGGAGGCAGAGCTCGATGCCGGCCGCATGGCGCGCATGAACGACGAGCACCGCCAGCACCGCTTGAGCTTCGGGTTCGGCGTCTTCCTCGCGACCCTGTTCGTCGCGCTCGACGCTCTGCCGGCGAACCTGGCCGCCCAGACCTTCGGACTCGATCCGTTGCCGACATGGGGAATCACCGCGGTCATCGTCGGCGCGCTCGCCGCCGGCATGTTGGCGGTCACGCACTACAAGAGCGGATGGCGCCGTGCCGTGACGATCGTCGCGCTCTCGACCGGACTGGTCGCCATCGGCGCGTTGCGCTACTGGTTCCTATGGGTGACGGCGGGCGACGCGCTGGCCGCAGTCCTCGAGGCGGCCGCGCTCACGGTGTTCACGACGATGATGGTCTGGCTCGGCGTGCTGGTGTTGAGCTTCACCAAGTCGCGTCGGGTGTCGAGCGCCGAATCGCAGGCGGCTCGGCTCCGGCGCCGAGTCGAAAAGCTCGCCGCACAGGAGTCGACACTGACGAACCGGCTGGACGCGTCGAAGACTCAGTTCGTCGCCGACGCGCAGCTCGTTTCGTTCCGAACGTTCCAGAACGACGCGCGCCGCAATCAGTTCCTCGATTACGTAAGAATCGAGCTCGAGCGCTGAGGCCCGGCGGCTTTCGCCGCCGAGCCTTCGTGATCGAGAATGACGGCGTTGAGGAACGACCGGCGGATCGCCTTGCTGACGCGCGAGTATCCGCCCGAGGTCTACGGTGGGGCGGGTACCGCGGTCGAGTATCTCGCGCGCGAGCTGCGCAAACTGATCGCAGTGAGCGTGTACTGCTGGGGCTCCCCACGGGACGAGCCGGACGTGCACGCCTTCACGGCGTGGGATCGGCTTGCGGAGCCCAAACCGGAAGCGGCGGCCGTGCAGGCGATGTCGATCGACCTCGCGATGGCCGCGGCGAGCAAGGGCGCCGATCTGGTTCACAGCCACACGTGGTACGCGAACTTCGGAGGGCATCTCGCGAAGCTCATGTGGTCGATACCGCACGTCATGACCATCCACAGCCTCGAGCCGCTCCGGCCGTGGAAGGCGGAGCAGCTTGGTGGGGGCTACGCGCTGTCGCTCTTCTGCGAGCGGACCGGCATCGAGGCCGCCGACGCGGTCATCGCCGTGTCGCACGGAGTGCGCAACGACATTCTCGACTGCTATCCCGACGTCGACCCCGCTCGCGTCCACGTCATCCACAACGGCATCGATCCCGCGATCTACCGGCGCCGGCCTTCGCCGGAGACGCTTGCCCGTTACGGCGTCGACTCGAGCCGTCCGTACGCGTTTTTCAACGGCCGCATCACGAGGCAGAAAGGGCTGCCGCATCTGCTCAACGCCGTGCTCGAGCTGGACAAAGCGCACCAGGTCGTGATCGCCGCCAGCAGCCCGGACACGCCCGAGATCGCAGCCGAGGTCGACAACCTCGTCAAGCAGGTGCGCGCCCAGGGACGAAATCTCGTGTGGATCGACCACTTCATCTCGCGCGAGGACCTGATCCACCTCCACTCCCACGCGTCCGTGTTCGTGTGCCCGTCGATCTACGAGCCGTTCGGCCTCGTGATCCTCGAGGCGATGGCGTGTGAAACGGCCGTCGTCGCCTCTCGCGTGGGCGGCATTCCCGAGATCGTGGTCGAGGATGAGACCGGTTTCCTGGTCGACTTCGATCCGGACGACGCCGAGGCGTTCGCAAAGGGCCTTGCGGAGAAGATCGGGCTGCTCCTCGACGACCCGCAGCGAGCGCGAACGATGGGTGAGGCGGGGCGGCGGCGCGTGGTTGAGAAGTTCGGCTGGCCGGCGATCGCCGCGCGGACCCTGGAGCTTTACGAGTCGCTCTGGTCGTAGGACAAGCGGTCGACGATCTCTTGCGCGATCACTTCGGGCGACGGCCCGACGTGCACCGTGATCGCCGGTTCATCCGCTTGCGGCGGCTCGAGGTCGCGGAACTGGCTGTCCAGCAGCGACGCGGGCATGAAGTGTCCGCGGCGCGTGGCAACTCTCTTGGCGATCAGCTCTCTGGAGCCCGATAGGAACACAAACAAGACGTCGCGGCCGCGCCGGTTGAGCACGTCGCGATAAGAACGCTTCAACGCTGAGCATGCGATGACGCCGTTTTCACCGGCGTCGTTCTGGTGCTCGATCCAGCCCGCCACGCGTTCGAGCCACGGCGCGCGATCGCGATCGGTCAGCGGATGGCCGGCCTTCATCTTGTCAATCTCCGCCTGCGAGTGAAGCAGGTCGCCTTCCTCGAACGGCCAGCCGAGACGCCGCGCAAGGATGGTGCCAACGGTCGTCTTTCCGGACCCGGACACGCCCATCAGGACGAGCACCACCTAAGCGAACTCGAGATTCCGCGCGCAGCGAAACGCCTTGCCCACGGTTCACGAGTATCGAACCAGCGCCCCCGGTCGGCGATGATGCTTGTGTAGAAACTCCCGTGACTCCGCGAGCGACCTACCGCGTCCAGCTGTCCTCCGACTTCACGTTCCAGCAGGCGGCGGACCTTTCCGGCTACCTCCAGGCACTCGGGATCTCGCACCTGTACTGCTCGCCGGTGCTGCAAGCCATGCCCGGCAGCACCCACGGCTATGACGTGGTCGACCCCACTCACATCAGCGATCAGCTCGGAGGAGCGGGCGGATTACGCCAGCTCCTCGATGCGCTGGCCACGCGGTCGATCGGTGTGATGATCGACATCGTCCCCAACCACATGGCCACGGCCGGGCGCGCCAACCCGTGGTGGTGGGATCTACTCGCGCATGGACCGTCGAGCCGGTACGCCGACTACTTCGACGTCGAATGGCGTCCCGCCACGGCGCTCAAGGACAAGGTGCTGCTCGGCGTCCTCGGCGACCGCTACGGTCGTGAGCTCGAGGCGAAGGCGCTGACGCTCGCCGCCGACGGTGATGAGGTCGTGGTCCGCTATCACGAGCAGGAATTCCCGGTCGCCCCTGGATCTCTCGACGGCGCCCAGCCGGAGGACGTCGCCGCCGACGTCGACGAGCTCGACCGGCTGCTCGAGCGGCAGCACTATCGCCTTGCCTACTGGCGCGCCGCGCAGGAGGAGCTCAACTACCGGCGCTTCTTCACCGTCGACCAGCTGATCGGGCTGCGCGTCGAGCGACCACAGGTGTTCGCCGACAGCCACCGCGTGATCCTCGAGCTCGTGGCCGACGGCCGGGTGGATGCTCTGCGTGTCGACCACATCGACGGTCTGCGTGATCCGGACGCTTACCTCACGCGGCTGCGCCGGGCCGCCCCTGACGCCTACATCGCCGTGGAGAAGATCGTCGCCGCCGGCGAAGAGCTGCCACAACTCCCGGTCCAGGGCACGACTGGCTATGACTTCATCGCCGCCGTCGACGGCGTGTTCGTCGATGCCGGCAATGAGCCAGCGCTCACCGCGCTCTACCACGCCTTCACCGGCGAGGCGCTGGCGTATGCCGAGGTCGCCAGGGCGTCGAAGCAGCACATCATCGCGACCGAGCTCGCAACCGACCTCGTTCGCTTGAGCGGGTTGATGCACGACGTCTGCGACGCCGATCGTCATCACCGCGACCGCACCCAGCGCGAGGTCCACGAGGCCCTGGCCGAGTTTGCGATTGCGATGCGCGTCTACCGGACTTATGTGACGCCTGACGCGCCGGCAACCGAGCAGGATCGCGCGGAGGTTCGGCACGCCATCGAGGAGTCGACGCGAAGGCGGCCGGACATCGATCCGGAGCTGCTCGCTTTCATCGGCGATGTCGTGCTGCTCGATCGGCGCGGCGATGCCGAGGCCGAGTTCAGCGCACGTTTTCAGCAGTTCACGCCGGCGGTGATGGCCAAGGGTCTAGAGGACACGGCGTTCTATCGCTACAACCGGCTTGTCTCGCTCAACGAGGTCGGTGGCGATCCCGGCACGTTTGGCCGCACCGTTGAACAGTTCCACGACTGGTGCACGCATATCGCGGCGACAAGGCCGCGCACGATGCTGACGCGGACGACGCACGACACGAAACGGAGCGCCGACGTTCGCGCCCGGATCAATCTCCTCTCCGAGATTCCGTCGGAGTGGGAGGCGGCAGTGCGCAGATGGTCCGAGCACAACGACCGCCACCGGCCACATGGCTACCCCGACCGGAACATCGAGTACCTCACGTACCAGACGCTGGTTGGCGCATGGCCGATCGACAAAGACCGCCTGACGCAGTACCTCAACAAGGCGGCGCGCGAGGCGAAGGTGCACACGTCCTGGATGTCACCCGTGGCCGCGTACGAGGATGCTCTCGCGGCGTTCGTCGACGCGATTCTTTCCGACGGCGAGTTCACGAGCGATTTCGAGTCGTTCCTCGGCCGCACGCAGATCGTCGCGCTCGGGCGCATCGCTTCGCTGGCGCAGACGACGCTCCTGCTGACGTGCCCCGGCGTTCCTGACGTCTACCAGGGCTCGGAGCTGTGGAACCTGACACTCGTCGATCCCGACAACAGGCGACCCATCGACTACACCGTGCGCAGCGCGCTGCTCGATGAAGTCATGAAGCTCGGCGCCGAAGAAGTCCTTGCTCGACCGGATGATGGCTCGCCAAAGCTGTGGCTGATCGCGCGACTGCTCAAGGCCAAGGCCGAGCGGCCCGAGCTCTTTTCGTCCACCGATTACAGGCCGCTCGAGGCCACGGGCGCCAAGGCCCGGCACGCTCTCGGTTTTGTCCGCGGCCGGCTGCTCGTCCTCGTTCCGCGCCTGCCCGCCGGTCTTGGCGGCGACTGGGGCGACACCGAGGTTTTGCTGCCGGAAGGAACCTGGACGAACGTGCTGAGCGGGCAGCGTCAATCCGGAGGGCGCGTGAGCGCGGCGTCGTTGCTCGAGCGCTTCCCGGTCGCGGTCATGACGACAGCGAGCTGATGCACCGGTTCCGGGTGTGGGCGCCGCGCGCGCGGCGCGTCGACCTCTCAGCAGGCGACCGCCGCGCGCGGATGCAGCCTGACGGCGATGGCTGGTGGCAGCTCGACGACCCTTCTGCCGAGCCGGGCACGCGTTACGGATTTGCCCTCGACGGTCGCGAGCCACGTCCCGACCCGCGTTCGCTATCGCAGCCCGAGGGCGTTCTTGCTCCGTCTCAGGTCGTCGACCACGGCGCCTACCGCTGGCGCGATGCCGATTGGCACCACAGGCCGCTGGAAGGAGCGCTGATCTACGAGCTGCACATCGGCACCTTCTCGCCTCAAGGCACTTTTGCAAGCGCGATCGAAAAGCTGCCGCATCTCGTGTCGCTCGGCGTCAACACCGTCGAGGTGATGCCCATCGCCGAATTTTCCGGCGACCACGGCTGGGGCTATGACGGCGTCGACCTGTACGCGCCGCATCACGCCTACGGCGGACCGGACGGCTTCAAGGAATTCGTCGATGCCTGTCACGCGGCCGGGCTCGCGGTCCTCCTCGACGTCGTCTACAACCACCTCGGACCGATCGGCAATTTTCTGGGCGAGTTCGGTCCTTACTTCAGCGACGTGCATCACACGATGTGGGGCGCGGCACTCAACTTCGACGGCGAGGGCAGCGATGAGGTTCGGCGCTTCGTGATCGACAACGCACTGATGTGGGTGCGCGACTATCACGTCGACGGGCTTCGGCTCGACGCGGTCAACGCGATCGTCGACAGCTCGACTGTTCACATACTCGAGCAGCTTGCGACCGAGGTCGACGGCACGGCGTTGCTCATCGCCGAGACCGGGGTGAATGACCCGCGAATGGTCCGCCCACGCGATGACGGCGGTTACGGGCTCGACGCAGTGTGGGCGGACGACTGGCATCACGCGGTGCATACGGCTCTGACCGGCGAGCACACGGGCTACTACGCGCCTTTCGACTCTCTCGGCAAGACCGGCAAGGCGCTTCGGCAGGGATGGGTGCGAGGGCAGAAACCCGATGGCGTTCCGCCGCAGGCGCTTGTGATTGCGGCGCAGAATCACGACCAGGTCGGGAACCGCGCGCAAGGAGAACGGCTGTGCGCGCTGGTCGACACCGGACGCGCCAGGGCGGCGGCCGCGCTCCTGCTCACGTCACCCTTCACGCCGCTGCTGTTCCAGGGCGAGGAGTGGGCGGCGAGTTCGCCGTTCCAGTACTTCACCGATCACCGCGAACCCGAGGTTGCGCGCCGTGTGTCTGCGGGCCGCCGCTCAGAATTCGCGTCGTTCGGCTGGACCGATCGCGTGCCCGACCCTCAAGATCCAGCGACCTTCAACCGCTCGAAGCTGAGATGGGAAGAGCTCGATGAGCCGCAGCATCGCGACATGCTCGACTGGTACCGCAACCTCATCGCCCTGCGCAGGCGCCTGCCTGCGCCTCCGGCCGTGGTCGGTCAGGGCGTGGACGTGTCGGTTGACGAGGCCGAACGCCGAATCACGTTCTCACGCGACGGCGTTCGCGTCCTCGTCAACCTCGGATCACCGGCGACCGTCAGCGTGGAACCGCGAAAGGCCTCTCCGACCTGATCGCCGCCGCGACTCGCTGGAGCGCGATCGCGTAGGCCGCCACCCGCAGGGACACGTGACGCTCGGCCGCGAGTTTGCTGACCGCGTCAAACGCGTACCGCATCGTTACGGCGAGCCTCGCCTCGACCTCTTCGCGAAGCCAGTGCTCGGCGTGCTTGTTCTGCAGCCACTCGAAGTAGCTGACGACGACACCGCCCGCATTCGCAAGGATGTCCGGGAGCACTGTGATCCCTCGACGTTCAAGGATCGCGTCGGCTTCCGGAGTGGTCGGCCCGTTCGCCAGCTCGACGATCCACGGAGCCTGAACACGCTCGGCGTTTGCTCCGGTGATCTGACCTTCGAGCGCTGCGGGGATGAGGATGTCGACGGGCTCGAAAAGCGGCTGCTCGGTCGAAGCCTTGTTCGCGCTCACCATGTCGATGAAGCTCCCACCGCGCTCTTTGAACGAGATCAGGGCGTCGATGTCGAGGCCGTTCGGATCGATCACGGCCGCCGTGGAGTCGGAAACCGCCGTGACGATTGCTCCGGCGCGCGTCACGAGCACGGCCGCGTTGGCTCCCGCGTTGCCGAATCCCTGGATCGCGACCTTCTTCCCGCCGAAGCTGTCGCCAGTGGATTTCAGGGCGGCCTCGAGCACCTCGAACCCGCCTTGCGCGGTCGCCGTGTCGCGGCCGAGCGAGCCTCCATGGCCAATGCTCTTGCCGGTGACCACCGCGCCGCCCCCGATGCCGGTGACCTTCTCGTATTCATCCGAGAGCCAGTCCATCGTCTGGGAGTCGGTGTTCACGTCGGGCGCCGGGATGTCCACGTCGGGGCCGATGTCGCGCGCGATCATGTCGGTGTAGGTGCGCGTCAACGCCTCGAGCTCGTGCACCGACAGCTTCCGCGGGTCGACCTTGATTCCGCCCTTGCCGCCACCCATGGGAATGTCGACGACGGCCGTCTTGATCGTCATCCATCCCGCCAGCGCCTTGACCTCGTCGAGCGAGACGTTCGGGTGGTACCGGATGCCGCCCTTGTACGGTCCCCTCGCCGAGCTGTGCTCGACTCGGTAGCCCGTGAAGAGCTGCTGCGTCCCGTCGTCGAGCGTGATCGGTATCGAAACCTCGTGGATGCGCTCGGGAGTCTTCATCCTCTCGAGCAGAACCGGGTCGGTGATGCCGGCAATCCGCGATGCGCTGTCGACGATCGCGGCAAACCGGGCGTATGCGCTTTCCGTTTCCATTTCGTACTCCTCTTCGTTATCGGCGCGCGCTCGCACGCGGGCCCACCTTCAGGATGTCGCTCCGGCAGTTGATCGCCAGCGCTTTACGGCCCAATCCAAGAGGGTCTTTAGCCTCTGCCATCGACCGCCGCGCGGAGGGAAAAAGACGTCATGAAGGTGCGAAGGGTCTATCACCCCAAGGTCATCAACATCGAGGGCTGGGAGAGCCTCGGCGAAGCTGCAAGACGCATGCATGACGGCGGGTTCGGTTGCCTGCCCGTCATGTCAGGCGACGACCTGGTCGGCATCATCACCGAGCGCGACGTCGTGGAGGCGGTGGCGGCAGGACATCCGGAGAGCGCGTCCGTGTTCGACTACATGACCGAAGCCCCGAAGACGGTTCGGGTCGATGACGACTGCCTGCTCGCCGCGACCAAGATGCTTGCCATCGGGTGCCGCCATCTGCCGGTGATGGACGCCGGCAAGGTCGTGGGAATGGTTTCGGCGCGCGATCTGCTTCCGCTGGTGACCGTCAGCTAAGAGGACCGCTGTCCGCCCGGCCTCAGTACCAGTACGTCGGTCCTTCTGACCTCGAGGTGCTCGGCGGGTCGACCGCGATTCCCTTCGGCCCCGCCACGTTGCGGACGATGGCCTCGATGCGTGACGTGAACGTGTCGTAGTCCTCACGCGGTTCCGGATGGACCGGTTCCGCGAACGTGACGGTCACCTGCCCTGGGCGTGGTACGCGACGGAAACGCGGCATCACCTGGAACATCCCGTCCATGAACGCGGGGACGACTGGCGAGCCGGTGTCGATCGCGAGGATGGCCGCGCCCTTGCGGAACTTGCCAATCGCTCCGGTGGCGGTGAGGCGGCCTTCCGGAAAGATGATCACCGACCACTTGTTGGTGATCAGTTCCTTCAGGTAATCGAGGTGCGCTCGCGCGCCGCCCCCGCGCGGGATTGGAAACGCGTCGACCGTGACCTGCGCGAGCCGCGCTTCCCACCGACGCTTGAAGATCGAGTCTTTGGCGGCGACGACGACCGAGCGGTGCCGGTAGCGCGGCGGCAGGGCTTCGGCCATGACCACCGCGTCGAGCGCACTCACGTGGTTCGCAACGAACACGGCCGGGCCGTTCAGGTTGCGTAGAAGCTCACGTTTCTGGATGGTCAGCCGGCAGAAGCTCGACAGCGCGGGGAAGAGGAGGCCGGTCTGCAGCGCGGCACGCATCCGGCGCATGCCCCGAGTCCGCGTCCAGTCGTCGGTTTCGAGCACCTCGGGCTCCACGTTGCCCGCGAGTATGCGCCGGTCGCCGACGCCCTGTAGCTTGGGTGAGGTGGAACCCAGCGAGCGATCGCACCGCTCCGACGATGACCTGATCGACGAAGCCTCCGAGGAATCGTTTCCTGCGAGCGACCCGCCGGGATACCGCAGCTCGAGCATCGGCGGGCCTGCGGTCGAACCAGGTGAGCGCGACAAACGCAAGAGTGACGAGCGGCGTAAGTAACCCCGCCGCAGCCCGATGCTGAGGCTCCCCGTCAAGCCGCCGATCCCACCGATGCTTGCCCGTGCGGCGACGGACCTTCCGCTCGACGGGTATCTGTACGAGCCGAAGTGGGACGGCTTCCGCGCGCTGGCATATCGCGACGGCGAGTGGTCGGAGCTACAGAGCAGGAATCTCAATCGCTTCGGCCGCTACTTTCCCGAGCTCGTCGAGGCGATGACCCGCGCGCACTCGCAACGGTTCGTGCTCGACGGCGAGATCGTGATCGTCGGCCCGAACGGCTCGGATTTCGGAGCTCTGCTGAAGCGCGTGCACCCGGCGCAGTCTCGCGTCGACCGCCTGCGGATGGAAACGCCCGCGTCGTTTGTCGCCTTCGACCTGCTCGCCGAAGGCGATGACGACCTGACGCGCGTTCCGTTCGCCGAGCGCCGGAAGAGGCTCGAGCGGCTCTTCGAGGGCTTCGAACCGCCGCTGCTGCTCACTCCGATCACTGGCGACGTCGAAGTTGCGCGGCGGTGGCTCGAGCGGTTCACCGGAAGAGGAGTCGACGGCGTGATCGCCAAAGCGCGGGACCTCCGCTACGAACCGGACAGGCGCGTGATGGTCAAGGTCAAGCGCGAGCGAACTGCAGAGTGTCTGGTCGGCGGGTTCCGCCTCAACGGCGACAAGGTGACGTCTCTGCTTCTCGGCGTCTACGACGCAGCCGGCGTCCTGCGCCACGTCGGCGTCTCGAGCTCGTTCACGACCGCCGTGCGGCGCGACATGTTCGAGCAGCTGCGGCGCTTCGCCGTCCCGCTGGCCGGCCATCCGTGGGAGCACGGTTTCGCCATCGAGCGCCGGCCGATGGGCCGCCTTCGCGGCGCCGCCGGCGTCTGGACGCCCGAACTTCCGCTCGACTGGATTCCGGTGAGGCCCGCGCTGGTTTGCGAGGTCGCGTACAACCAGCTCGACGAGGACCGCTTTCGTCATCCCGCGCGGTTCGTGCGCTGGCGCCCCGACCGCGATCCGGCGTCCTGTCGCTTCGACCAGTTCGCCGCCGAATTTCCGAGCGAGCTCCTGGCCTCCTAGAGAAGGAAGCGGCCGTTCTCCATCAGGCGATGTCCGTCGACCGAGATCGTCGCGTGCGAGGCGAGCACGTCGACGTGCGACGGCGCCTCCCAATCGGCGCCGGTCTCGTGCCCATACGGATCACCGAACGCCATGTGCATTCCGGGGAACTTCTCGTCCTGCAGAA
>DASSLJ010000053.1:0-12978 GCA_035689585.1 Candidatus Dormiibacterota bacterium | reverse complement strand
GCAATGAGCAACCGGCGGTAGTCGACGCCCGAGTTGGCGTAGAAGGTCCGGTCCTCGGTGTCGATCGTCGCTCGCTGCAGCTTGACGCTGATCTTGCTCAACGGCACGACCGTGCGGTTCTCGTGATAGACCGCCTCGATCAGGTTGCCGTTGCGGTCGAGGATGCGCGTCGTCTGGCTCAGGCTCGAGGTCTGGATCGCGTCGATGGACGGCAGGTCGCCGGCGAAATAGTCGACGACCGCGATTGTCGTCCCAGTCCCGAACAGGCTGACGGTCGCGATGACGAAAAGTGCCATGAGGGTGAGCCGCAGCAGAAGGTGATGCGACTTGCGTTTGGTGCCTCGGCGACCTCGGGGACGCGGTCGAGGCCGTCTGCGATGCGCGGCCGTGGCGGACCTCCAGGACGTTTGCTACGACGTGGTGCTGAGTTGTTTGCCGGAGGCGCAGTTTACCGGAGGCCCAGCGCCTCCGCGCCCTGGTCCGCAAGCCCCATGATCGGAAATCCGAATACGACGTAACCCGCGAGAACAAGCGCGAAAGCGATCGCCCCGAACGACGACAGTGCCGTTACCGCGGGCAGCGCCGCTGCTGCGCCGCGTCGGGATTCTTCGAGCGGGCCCTGCATATAAAGGACGCGCAACGTCCCGACGGCTGCGGCGACGCACAGGACGGCGCCGATCATGCCGAGGCCCAACAGCACGAAGTTGTGGCTCTGCGCCAGCGCCGCGGCGACCGACAGCTCGCCGAAAAAGCCAGGCAGCGGCGGCACTCCGGCTAGCGACAGCAACGCCAGCGCCACGCCCGCGGCGCGGAGCGGCCGCACCACGCCAAGCCCGAAGACGGCCGGCTCTCCGCCCTCCGCACGGCCAAGCAATACCGGACCGGCGGTTGCCGCGAGCGCAAACGCTCCGAGCAAGAACAGCGACGAGCCGAAGCCGGAACGAAAGTGCGTGGCGAAACCGGCCGCGAGCCAGCCAAGCTGCGAGATCGCCATGTATGCCATTCGAGGTCTCGGCGAGCGGACCGCCAGCGCGGCGACGCCACCGCCGAGCATCGCGATCGCGGCGACGACCTGCGTGTACGGCGCATACGAATCACCGATGGGAAGCAGCGCGGCCGTCAGCTTCAACGCCACCACCCCCGCCGCGACCGCCGCCATGCCGACGACGAGCGCAGCACCTACGGGTGACGCGCCCAGACCGACTGGCAGCGTCGCCACATGGAACGGCGCCACGCCCGCGCGAATCGCAAGTCCGGCGATCAACAGCAACACCGGAATGACGACCGCGAGCGTCGGTGCCTCACCGGTGATGCCCGCGCGGATGCCGCTGAGGTCGGCGTTGCCCGTCGTCGCGTAGAGGAAGACGAGGCCGACGAGCAGCAGGGTCGTGCCGATGCCGCCCGCGACAAGCAACCGCAGGCCGAGGTCAGGACGGCGCAGCGCCACCAGCACGACGCCGGAAACCGCCACCAGCTCGAGGCCTGCCCACAGGCCGACGAGGTCGGCCGCCGAAGCCGCGACCATGACGCCGAACGCTGCGAGCAGCGGCATCGCCACACCGAGGTAAGCCGAGTCTTCGGCGACCCAGTCGGAGCAGGCGATGACGAACCCCGCCGCGATCAATGCCACGGCCTTCACGAACAGCGCAAACCGATCCTGCAGCAGCGCGCCGCCGAAGTAGGTGCCGACGGCGGCGCCGGCCCACAGCTCGACACCCAGCGCGACCAGCACCACGACGACCGCGGCGTGCGGCACGAACGACCGCCACGGTCGCGGCAGCCATGCAAATCGGCCGGCGACGATCACGGCGACCGCAAGGGCGACGATCAGCGCCTCTGGCACGAGCAGCAGGTACTTCATCACTGCTGCGGCGCCGCCGGCGTCGGCAGCACGTAGGGCCCCGCCATGTCGGAGATCCCGGCCGCCATCTGGTTGATGAGGCCCGGATCGAAAAGCGGCACCTCCGTACCCGGGATCTTCGGGCCGCCCGGAAACAGACCGACCCACAGCAACGCGCCTGCGAGCAGTCCGAGATACCACGTCTCCGCCAGCGAAGCGTCCGATGCGCCCGGTGAGTCCGGCAGCGGGGCGCCGAACAGGACGCGCCGCAGCAACACCGCTAGGGCGACCGCGGAGACCGCCAGGCCGGCCGCCACCGCGAACGCTCCGATGGGCTGGGTCTTGAACGCCCCGAAGAACGTCATGACGTCCGACATGTATGACGACAGGATCGGCACGCCAAGCAGCGCGAGCGCCGCGATGAGCATCAGCCACGCGATGTTGGGCATGCGCGGCGCCAGCCCGCTGAGCACGAGCACGTTCCGAGACTGCGCGCGCTCCGACAGCGTGGCGCAGACGCCGGCGATGAGCGCAGCAGCAAGACCACCCGTGAACAGCGAAAGCACGGTCCCGGCAATCCCCAATGGCGACACCGCCGCGATACCGAGCACGGTGATCGCACCGGGCACCATCGCGAGATACGCGCCTGCGTGCCGCACGTCGACCGCGCGGAGCGCCGCCAGGCCGGCGTAGCCGACGGTGAGCGCCGCCAGCGCTGCGAGGACCGGTGAAAGCAGATGCGTCGCCGCCGGCGCGCCCTGCACCATCGTCCGCAGCAGGAGGTACGCGCCGAGACGCGTCGCCGCGCCGGCGACGATCACAGTCACTCCCGGCGGTGCCTCGGAAAGGACGTCACGCACCCACCCATGGAGCGGAAACAGCGGCAAACGTGTCGCGGCGGCAAGGATCATCACCGCGCTGATGCCGAGCTGCACGCGCGAGTTGAGCGGGGCCTTGAGCAGCACTTCCATGTCGAAGCTCTGACCACCGGCCGCCGCGTACAGGGCAAACACGCCGACCGCAAGAAAGGCCGTGCCGATTCCCCAGTAGCCGATGAGCCTGCTCGCAGCCAGGCCTCGCCTCGGTCCTCCCCATCCCGAAACCAGCAGCGCGATGGGCACGATCGAAGCCGCCCAGAACAGCATGAATACGAACATGTCGTGTGCCGCGATCGCGCCGTTGATCGACGCCTGTGTCAAAAGAAGCAGCGTGAAGTACGCCCGCACGCGTTCGCGGACCCCCAGCGACGCGAGCACCGCGGCAACCCCGATCAGGCCGGACAGCAGCATCATCACCAGGCCCGGCCCATCGACGCCGAGGTGATACGTCGCGCCGATCGCCGGCAGCCACGAGATCTTCTCCTCGTACTGAACGGTCGGCAGGAAGCTCTCGAACTGGTTGTAGGCGATGAACAGCAGCACGAGCAGCGCGAGGTTGGTGAAGAACGCGATCTGCTTGATCAGCGTGTCGTAGCGACCGCGCGGATTGGGCATGAACGCGATCGTCACGGCGACGATCACCGGCACCCAGATCAGCAGCGAGAGCAGGAACGGCGACGTGAACAGGCCTGCGCCCGGCGCCGGCAGCGGACTCGGTGAAGCGAGGAACAGGCTCATCGGATCACACCGGGGCCGATCAGCGCGACCACTAGCGCGAGCACGACCGCGACGAGGATGAGCACCGGCACCGCCGGGAGCCGCATCGCCGACAGCGCGAGGCCGCCTGTTGCGCCGGCGAATCGGCCGAGCGCGCTGTCACCGGCAGGGATCCAGTCGCCCACGCGCAACGTGATGGCGGTGATCGGCGCCACGAGGAATCGGTCCACGAGGCCATAACCGTCCGTGCTGCCACGTCGTAGCCATTCGCCCGCGCGTGCCGAAGCTCCGAGCGCGGCGTCCTTGTTGGTGATGAACGCGACCGCGCAAACTGCGATTCCAACGAGCGCCGCGATCACCCAGATCGCAAAGGCCAGCGGCGGCGAGCTGGGGTGCTTGGCGCCGTCGAGGAAGGTCAGCCAGCCGGTGATCAGCGACGCGACGAGGAAGACGGCGCCGGCGAGCGTCAGCCAGTACGGCCACGTCACCGCAGCCTGAGGTACCTCGCGCACGCGGTCAGGCTCGAAGGCGCGGCGCCGTTCCAACGGACCGAGCGATGACGCCAGGAAGACGCGCAATGCCGCAACCGACATCAGCACGACCGCTTCACCCAATGCGATGCCGAGACGCGACCGCGACGTCACGCCGTACACGAGGGCACCCGTTGCCGCCAGCGCCATCACCGCGGTGGCTGCGGCCAGACCTGTGGCGCTGCCGCGCATGCGGTTCCACGCGTCGCCCATCTCGCCCAGGTCGTCGGTGCGCATAGCGCTCGCGATCGAGGAGATCGCCAACCAGGCCGCCGTACGCGCCGGCGCAACCGCAAGGACGGCCGCGAATCCCGCTATCGCGAACGTGCTCGACTGAGTGCGGAATCCCGAGACGACGACCGCTGCGCCGATCGCCACGGCCGTCGAACCGGCGAGCGCGATGCTTCTTCGCGGTTCATTGCCCAGCAGCGCGATCACCGACGCCGCGATGGCCGCAACAGCGATCGCGATGAGAAACACCTGGACGGTCTGCTGGTTGGACGCGACGATGACCGGCATCACGCGGTAAAGAACCGCGATTCCGAGCACCGACCACACCGCCTGAGCTATCGCCGACGCAGCAGGCGGCGCCGTCACCGCGGTCTGCGTGATCCAGAACGTGAATGGCCATAACGCGAGGCGACCGGCGATACCGAGCATCAGCAGCACCGAGGCCACGACCAGCGAGCGCACCGTCCATCCTGGGTTGGTGTGAAGGATCGGCAGCAACGTGTTGAGGTTCTGCGTGCCGTAACGCGCGTAAAGCCACGCGATGCCGCACAGTAGACAGAGGTCGGTGAGGAACGGCAGCGCGAGCGCAACGCGAGCCCGGCTCGCGGGTTCGTCGAGGCCCCAGCGATGCGCGAGCAGCAAGAACGTGAGCGCGCCGCCGATCGCCCAGAAGCCGAACAGTTCCGCCAGGTCGTAGCTCACGAGCACGCCGACGCTTGCGAACAGCAGAGCCGTGATGACGGCGTGGAATCGCGCGGCGCCTGGCTCGCTCCGGCCCATCACCTGATGCCATCCGACGGCACCGAGCACGCAGAGCTCGATGGCGACGAGGGCCGCGACAACCATGTGGTCCACGTGGATCACGAGATCGATCGCGAAGTTCTGGAAGTTGGTCGGGCCCGCGAACGCGACCGAGAGGTTGATGTACTGGTAGGTGGCGACGTACGACGTCGACTTGCGGGTCAGCGCCCATCCGATCAGAAGCGTCAGCGCAAGCGTGACGAAGGTCCCGAACATGGTCGTCGCCGAGGCCGAGCGGCGCGTGCGCACGCTCGACAGCGCGAGCACGAACGTGGCGAACGGCACGATGAGGAGCACAGGAACGGCCCATGGCAAGGTGCTCGCCGGATCGAAGGTGAAGCCGGACGAGGCCCTGGAGCTCGATGCCGCTCCGGACGCCGCCGCGAGTATCTGAGACGCGAGAAGCAGAAAGCTCAGCGAGGGGCCACCCGACCCGCGATGCCAAGGCCCAGCGCGACGAGCGCGGTCGCCGCGATGGCGAGGACCACCGCGAACTCCTGGCCGAAAAGCTGCGGTCCGCCGGCGGCCGCAAACCTCGCGACTCCGGCGAAGGCGATCCCGGCGCCGCCGAACATCAGCGGGATCGAGGCCAGGCCGGCGGTCAGGTCACGACGCCAGACCGCGGCGAAGCACCCGATCGCGATCAAACCTCCGCCGACGAAGAAGGCTGCAACGAGACCGACGGTCACCGTCCACGCTCCCGCGCGTACCACGCTGCACCGGCGCCGGCCAGGGCCGCGAAGACGAGGACCGCGACGGCCTCGAACGCGAGCGCGTCATGCGCGAAGAACGTGCGTCCGAGGTTGGCCGCGCCGAACGTCCCTCCATAGAAGGACGCGTGGACGAAATCACCGCGAAAGGCGGAGTAGATGACAAGCCCAAGCAGAACGGCGGCGGCGATCGCCCCCACCTGGCGCCAGGCGCCGCCGACGACCGCCTCCAGCGGCCGGTACTGCGGGCTCGCGAACAGGGCGGCGCACCCGAGGTAGCAGATGAGCGCGACCAACGCGGCCAGACCGGCAGAAAGCGTCAGGTAGACGCCGGCCAGGCCGATGCCGAGCACTCCCAAAGCGGCAGCACGAAGGTCTCGACCCGGAAGCAAGGTGGCTCCAAGCCCGCCCGCGAGCGAAACGCCCGAGGACACGTAGAAACCAATCGCGTGGAGGGAGTCCATGGACACTCCGTGGTGATAAGAAAGGCGGCTCTATCCGCCGGTTTTTCCGCTACCGGCTCGGTTCGCGCCAAGCATACAGAAAGCCGGCTGCCGCAATTAGCAGAGCGGCGGCTGCGGCCACGACGCTCGAGAGCGTCGGTTGAATCGAGATGGCGGCAAACGCCAGGGCGGCGACGACCACGATCCAGGCCGCGCCGAGCGTCGCCGCACCGATCCGCACCAGGCTCCAGCCGCGCAGCCGGCGCGGGAAGATTACGTCCATGCCCGCAGTATCGCAGGGCCTGGCGGACTGGGCGAACGGGTTCCGCCAGCCGGCCCAGCCCGGCTGGGAGATCGTGGAGAGGGCGCATTACCGCTTGATCATGCAGCCGGACTTCCCCGTGCCCGGTCCCAACAGCGCGGCGTTCATCCGGTGCCGCACCGAAGAGGCCGACGGTGTGATCTCCGAAGTGACCGGACTGTTCGATGGGAGGGCTTTGCCTTTCATGTGGGTCCTCGACCCCGGCACAGAACCGCCCGACTTCGCCGATTTCCTCACCGCGCGGGGGTTCGTACCCGACCCGCACGGGGTCGAGTCCGCGGTCATGGTGCTGCCGACGCCCTCGCGCTTCGAAGCGGACGCAGTGCCCGGGCTGGAGCTGCGCAACGGCCTGGCCGACCTCGCGACGTTCCGCGATGTCGACTCGGTCAATGCGGAAGCGTTCGCCGGGCGGGTAGTCAGCTACGACGTAGCCCATCTTGCCCAACTCGAACGGCGACTGCGCCATCAGAAGGAGGTGCCGGGCCGGCACGTGCTCCTGGCCACGGTCGACGGCGAGGCGGCCGGAAGCGCCGGGCTCACCGTGTATTCGCCTGACGGCGCGATCCTCAACGGCGGCGCGGTGCGCCCTAAGTTCCGCGGCCGCGGCGTCTACCGGGCGATGGTCGCGGCCCGGATCGAGATCGCGCGACAGGCCGGTGTGCCGGGCCTCAGTGTCTGGGGCGGTCCGATGTCAGCGCCGATCCTGCAACGGCTGGGTTTCCAAAAGGTCGGCTGGCGCCGGTTCTACATGCGTCCGTAGATTGTGTTCATGCTGAAACAGCTCATCCGCGCGACGTGGAATGGAGCGGTGATCGCCGAGAGCGACAACACCCTCGTCGTCGAAGGCAACCACTACTTCCCGATCGCCGACGTGCGAGGCGAATATCTCCGTCCCAGCGAGACACACACGACGTGTCACTGGAAGGGGATCGCGAGCTACTACGACGTGGCGTTCGACGGCGGCGTCAACCGCGACGCGGCGTGGTATTACCCCGAGCCGAGCAAAGCGGCAGAAAAGATCCGCGACCGCGTCGCGTTCTGGCACGGCGTCAAGGTCGAGCCGGTCGCTGGCTGACCGCGACGGGCCGTTCGCCGAACGGAAGGCGTAAACCCGCCGCGCTCATGTTCGGGGCGCGCACCAGCAACCATGGTTCGCAGCCGAGGAGCACGATCCAACCCGCCTCCCACAGGAGGATCGGCCGGATGAATCCGATTCCGACCAGCTGCGCGCATACGATTCCCAGCGCGATCCAGGCGCGTTGGGGAACGCTCAGGTGTCTGCGAAGCAGTATCCACGCCGGCAGTAGGAATACCGGGACGTCGTACTCGTGCAGGTAGAACGCCGACGCCGTGCTGCCGACTATCCCGAGCGCGAAAACGATGTCCATGCGCTCGCGCCGGTACCAGGCGAGCGCGACCGCAACGACTCCTAGCGTCACCTCGATCGACGTCGCGACAACACCTCGTCCGAACCACGCGAATGTCAAGATGCCATGGCGGGAGTCGGTCGACGTGTAGCTCACGCTGCTCTCGTAAGTCGCGATGCCGTGCGGACCCAGCATCACCACCGACACCACCGCGAGCGCCGCGCTTGCCGCCGCGAAATAGACCACCGGCCGCCAGTGGCCGCTGACGAGCAGAGCCAGAGGCAGCAACAGGATCAGCTGCGGCTTTATGAAAAGACCCACGGCCAGCGCAGTGCCGGCGGCCGCCCAACGTTCGCGCTCGAGGAACCACCAGCATGCTGCGAGACAGGCGATCGTCAGCATCACGGTCTGGCCGATCGTGAAGGCGTAGTACATCGGCCACAACGCGAACGCGATGACCAGAATCGTCACCCTGGCAAGTCCGGTCCCCGGACACACGAGCCACCAGGCAGCGATCAAGGCTGCAGTCGTGAAAATGACCCAGGCCACGAAGCCCGCGGGCACGGCCAGAAACGTGAAAGGGACATGGATCCAGGCGAGCAGCGGAGGGGTCACGTAGTTGTGCATGGTGTTGATTCCATTGGCATAGGGCGTGACCTTCGCCATCACCTGCTGTTCAAGGCCGAGGTCGTAAATATGCGACCAGCCATACGTGAGGCCGATCTTTGCGGCGACGTAGTTCAGCCGAAAGTCGCTGTCGTAGGGCTGCTCGACGAAATGGCCGATGCGGCGCACCACGCCGTCAATCGCCGTGAGCGAGGCAATCAGCGCGACCGCGGACAGCCACAACGGCGGCAGTCTGTTTCTACGCGGCAACCGGCTTCCTGGCGAGGGCCATGATGGAAACCCCAAACGGGATGTCGACCTGTTTGACCACGAACCTCTCCGCCCCAAAAACCTCGGCAAGCAGGAAGTTGAGCGGGCGCGGCGCGGGAAAGGCGAAGTCGGATTCGAGCGTCCGCGGCTTCGGAAGGAGATGCCGGACCAGGCGGACCGCTGCGATCGCGGGAAAGAGAATCGCGTTGATGTAGCTCACGCGCAAGACTTCGAATCCGGCGGATGTCAGACGCTCGCGGATCTCGGGGGCCACGTACCGGCGCTTGTGAAGATTGATGTCGTCCTGCCGGCCCCAGAGGAACCTGTACGCGGGCACCGACACCAGCAGAGTTCCGCCAGGACGCAGCACCCGGCGCAGCTCCGCGAAAACGGCCCGATCGTCTTCGATGTGCTCGATGACGTCGAGCGCGGTGACGAGCCCGAAGGTGTCCTCGGCGAACGGCAAGCTGTCAGCCGCCCCCTGCGCCACGCGCGTCAGGCCGCGGGCGTGGCAGTACTCGATCGCGTCGGCGTCAACATCGATTCCTTCGGCGTCGCCATACCGTTCGAGGTAGCGGAGCATCGTCCCGGTGCCGCAGCCGACGTCGAGGATCCGGCCGGCGGTGCCGTGCAGATACCGGTCGAGCAAACCGAGAAATATCCGCCGGCGGGCGACGAACCACCAGTGGACGTCCTCCACCTCGTTGTACTCGCGGTAGAACTCTTTCTTCAGGTCAGTGGCGAGCCGGTATGAACTCGCTAATGCTGGGCTTCGAGAGCTCGCTCGCGCGGAGGCTGTCCATCTCTTTGCGCGTAGGCAGATAGATCCGCCGCCACATCCTGAAGACGGTCTTCAACGTGCGCGGGATGTCGGAAGGGCGAACCGACGTCTCGCCGGCGGTGCGTGGATAGTGCCGCACACCCTTTTCCGCGATCCGAAAGTTCCATCGCCTGGCTTTCGCGAGCAGCTCGGTGTTCACGAAAAAGTTGCTGCACTCGATCGTCACCTTCTCCACGACCTCGCGGCTCATCAGCTTGAACGCGCAATCGACATCGCGCACGTGCAATCGAAAGAGCACCCCGACGAGCCGGTTGTAAAACCACGACAGGATGCAACGCACGACGGTGTCATAGCGATAGACGCGAAAACCCGTGATCATGTCGTGGTCCGCCATCATCGGCATGAAGTACTCGAGCTCGGACATGTCGAACTGGTTGTCCGCATCGGTGAAGAAGACCAGACCGTGACGCGAGTGCTTGAAACCCGATCGCAGCGCAGCCCCGTAGCCGAGATTCACCTCGTGCTTGACGAGCCGCACCTTGGGATAGTGCTTGCTCGCCAGCGCCTCGACCTCCTCACTCGTCGCGTCATCACTGCCATCGTCCACGACGATGACCTCGTATTTGGAGGCAAGCCTTTCGCCGACTACGAGGCCCTTCTCCACGGCGGCGCGAATGTTTGCAGCCTCGTTGTGGGCGGGCAGCACAATCGACAATCCGGTTGCTGCCGCTGGTTTATCCGACCTCGCTGGCGCGCTCAAGGGCGCCCCAGTATATGGGTGCCGGTTCGCGCTTTAGACCGCCCTAAACGCGGCTCAGCAGCCGGCCAGCCGTCCTGGATCCGTGGGCAGTCCACCGACTTCGAGCTGAAGGTGGAGATGCGCGCCGATGGACAGACCCGTGCTGCCCACAAAACCGATCGTCTGACCTTGCTGAACGTACTGCCCAAGGGTCGCCGACGCGACCGACATGTGGGCGTAGATCTCGACCAAGCCGTACGAGTCCGTGATCTCGACCCGCATCCCGAAGTAGTCGGCATACCCGACCGCGGTCACCTTGCCGCCGGCCGCGGCGTTGATGGGCGTCCCGAAGCCGGCCAGCAGATCGATGCCGGTATGGAAGTGGAGATAACCGCCGTATGGCGGTTCCAGCGCGAACGAGGTGGGCCCGAACTGCTGGATGATCTGCGCGCCCTGGATCGGGCACATCAGCTTGCCCGGATACATCGGATCGGCCGGAATCCCGCTCGGCAGGTTTGGACCGGTCGCCGGATCGACCGGAATCACAAGCTTCATCCCCGGTGCCAGCTGCTCGGCACGAATGCTGTTGAAGCCGAGAAGATCACTTGGATCGACCCCGTATCGCGTCGCGAGGCTGAACGCCGAGTCGCCCGCTTTGACCGTCACAACAACTCCAGGCACCGGTGACATCGAGAGCGGCTGTCCGACCTTCAACGGGAGATGCAGTCCGGGGTTGGACCACGTCACCTCGCGATAGTCGACGCCGAAGGCCTTCGCGATGCTGTCCAGAGTGTCGCCTTCTTTGACGCGATAGACGATCGCCGCGTGACTCGGCAACGCCGCCGCCGGAATCGAGACCGGCTTGATGATGACGCTGTCGCGATCCATCGCAACGTTGCCGTAGGAGCCGCCGTCATCTGCGGCCGCCCGTGCGCTCACGGCGCCGGCGCGCGCTCCAACCGAGAAATTCAGGTCAGAGACACCGTACCCCGAGATCGCCACCGCAATCAGCAACACCAACCCGTGGCTGGCATAGCGATATGAGCGCAACGCCTACCCCCTGGCTTTGCTCCGTTCGCGTCAGCCGCTAGGAAACCGGCGCCACCCTAACAGAGTTCGCCGCGATGCGTCAAACGATCCGCCCGGCGGCCAGTCTGCGACTTTTGGATCCAAAAGCACCTCTGTGAGGGTCCAGACCGGTGCGTTTGGACCCAAACGTCACCCTGACCCTAGGCGAGCGACTCCACCCAGGCCTGATGCAGCGACCCATACCGGCCGGTCTGGCGGCGGAGTTCGGACGGCTCGCCGTCCTCGACCACCCGTCCGGCATCGATGACCAGGACGCGATCCGCGATCTCGACCGTCGACAGCCGGTGGGCGATGATGAACGCCGTTCGGCCACGGAGCAGCGTGCGCAGCGCGCGCTGCACCAACCGTTCCGACGGCAGGTCGAGAGACGACGTCGCCTCGTCGAGGATCAGCACGCGCGGGTTGGCGAGAAACGCGCGCGCGAAGGCGACGAGCTGCCGCTGCCCCGAGGACAGCCGGACCCCGCGGCGGCGGACGTCGGTGTCATATCCGTTCGGCATCGCCGAGATGAAGTCGTGCGCGCCGATCGCGCGCGCCGCATTCTCCATGTCCTCGCGGGTAGCGTCAGGGCGCCCGAACATGATGTTGTCCCCGACCGTTCCGGAGAACAGGAAGCTCTCCTGCGTCACCATCACGACCGCGCGACGGAGGTCGGCGACCGACAGTGATCGCAGGTCGATGCCGTCGAGAGTGACGCGTCCCTCCGTGGGGTCGTAGAAGCGCGAGATCAGCCGAGCGATCGTCGTCTTCCCCGCTCCGGTCTCGCCGACCAGCGCCACGATCTGCCCCGCCGGAATGCGGAGGTCGACGTCGTGCAGCACAGGCTTCTCGCGATAGGCAAACGTGACATGCTCCAGGGCGACCTCTCCGCGCGCTTCCGGCAACGCGACCGGAGTGGCGGGCTCGGGGACCGTCGGCGCCTCCTCGATGACGCCCGCGAGCTTCTCCAGCGCCGCGCCCGCCGCCTGGAACACGTTGTAGAACTGCGACAAGTCCTGCATCGGGTCGAAAAACTGGCGCAGATACAGGACGAACGCGGTCAGCACGCCGAGCGTCAGCTGTCCGCGAACGACCAGGTATCCCCCGAACAGCAGCACTGACGCGGTGGTGATGCGTCCAAGGAAGTTGATCGAGGGCCCGTACGTCGACACCAGGCGGTTGGACCAGATGTTGGCGTCGCGGTAACGCGCGTTGACGTCCTCGAAGATCTCCTGGTTGCGCGGCTCCCGCCGGAACGCATGCACCGCGCGGATGCCGCCCAGCGACTCCACGTAGTGAACGATCACCAGCACGATCGCACGCCGCACGGCGCGATACGAACGCGCCGAGTTGACGCGAAACCAGTACGTCAGCGCCAGGACGAGCGGCATCGCAACGATCGTCACGAGCCCGAGCCGAAGGTCCAGACGCAGCAGGATGAACGAGATGGCGACGATAGAGATCAACGACGTGATGACGGACGTGAGACCCGTGGCAAGCAGCTCGTTCAACGCGTCGATGTCCGACGTCAACCGCGAGATGATTCGGCCGGACGTGTAGCGCTCGTAAAAGGACAGCGACAGCTCCTGCACGTGCGCGAAGAGCATTCGCCGGAGATCGAAGAGCACGTCCGCACCGATGCGTCCGGACGTGCGCAGAAAGAAGTAGTTCGCGA
>DASSLJ010000052.1:0-3691 GCA_035689585.1 Candidatus Dormiibacterota bacterium | reverse complement strand
AGCATCAACAGAACGCCGAAGATCTCGCGCACCTGCCGTGTGCTGAGGCGTGGTCGAGTTGCGCGCTTGCTTCGCTTGGAACGTGAAGAGGAAGCGCGACGAGCGCCGGATCGAGCAGAGCTTCGGGATGTGGTGCGACGCCTGCTGCGGGCCCTAGAGCCGAGTGGATTTTACGCCATACACTTGGACACTCAATGGCCGTCGATCCATTCGCCGAAGCCGAGGTTCGCTACAAGTTTCTCGTCGAGGAACGCCGCGTCGGCAACCTGCAGCCGCGCGCGTTTCGAGTTGCGGTCCGAGACCTCGCCGTGTTGGACAGCGAGGGCCGGCGGTGGATGCTCGGACCAGAGGACGGGATCTGGTACCGGCGAGAGAACGAGCGGTGGCTGCAGGCGGACCCGCCTCGTCGCCTGGTATGCCCTGCCTGTGGGCATCACAATCTCGGCCGCCACAGCTTCTGCGTGGAGTGCGGCCACCGCCTGAACCGGCCTGCCTAAGTCCCATTCGCGAGCATTTGCGACGTTTGGCGCCAAAGGTGCGGAATCTCGAGTCGAATACGGCACTTTTGACGCCAAAAGTGCCGAACTCTTCTTGGACTAGTGCCGAACCTGCGCTTGCGCGATTCCGTACGCGAGTCCTAGCGCGACCGGCAGCAGCGCCGCCAGGAACCACAACCGCCACCACAGCGGCCGCTTTTCCCCCTGCACCATCTCATGCCCGCAGAAGCCGCAGTAGCGATCGAACGGCCCCGCGACGCCTCGGCAGTTGGCGCACTGATGGATCTGCAGGCCGCAGTGCGCACATCTCGCCTCTTCGTCCGAGTGGTTGAGCATCATCGCGGGCTGGTCGCAGCGGGGGCAAAGGCTCGGCGCAATGAGCGCCGCGGGCGGAAGCTTCAAACCTTCATATCTCCGTGATCACCGGGATCACCATAGGGCGCCGGCGGGTCTGCCTGTAGACGGTCTTCGACACCGCGTCATGAATCGTCTCCTGGAGGAGCGCGAGGTCGGGCCGGGTCTCGGCGAGGCGGTTGATGCTGTCGAGCACCTCTGCCCGTGCATCGGCCATCAACCGCACGGACAGCTCCGGCTCGATGACGCCGCGCGAGATCAGCTC
Source organism: Candidatus Dormiibacterota bacterium (assembly GCA_035689585.1). Classification (GTDB taxonomy): domain Bacteria; phylum Chloroflexota; class Dormibacteria; order Dormibacterales; family Dormibacteraceae; genus 40CM-4-65-16. The sequence continues at coordinate 2,575 of DASSLJ010000052.1, read as the reverse complement.
TGGTCCGGAGCGGACCGATCCGGTGTCGCGGTCGAGAGTCAGCGTCACCACCAGGATGCCGTCCTCCGCGAGGTGGCGGCGGTCGCGGAGGACGACCTGCTCGACGTCCCCCACTCCCAACCCATCGACGTAAACGAGACCGGTGGAGATCTTCTCGCCGCGCGTCATCGATTCCGACGTCAGCTCGACGGTCTCGCCATCCTCGACCACGGCGATGTTTTCGGAGGGCACGCCGGCCTCATGTGCGAGCTCCGAGTGCAGGAGCAGCTGCCGGTACTCTCCGTGGACCGGAACGAAGTACCGCGGCCGCACCGCGTCGAGCATCTCGCGCAGCTCCTCGCGCTGTGCATGGCCCGTGACATGCACGTTGCCGACTTCGGAATAGAAGACGCGCGCACCATGGCGGTACAGGTGGTTCACCGTTTGATGCACCATGCGCTCGTTGCCGGGAATGGGGCGCGCGGAGATGACCACCCAGTCGTCCTTGCGCACGTTGATGAACGGATGGCGCTGCGCTGCGAAACGCGTCAGCGCCGACAGCGGTTCACCCTGGCTGCCCGCGGTGAGCAACAGCAGCTTGGATGGCGGAATCCTTTCGTAGTCCGCGAGCGGGATCGTCAGGCCCTCGGGTACGTTCAGAAATCCGAGCTCACGCGCGGTCTTGATGTTTTGCTGCAGGCTGCGCCCCACCACCGCGACACGCCGCTCGAACTGGGCGGCCATGCGCATGAGGTGCTGGACGCGGTGGATGTTCGACGCGAAGTTGGCGACCACGATGCGGGCGGGCGCCTCGCTGAAGATGCGCTCGAATGCGGTGTGCAGGTCGCGCTCGGAGCCCGATCGGCCTTCGCGCTCGGCGTTCGTTGAGTCGCTGAGCAGCAGCAGCACGCCGGCGTCACCGAGGCGGCGGAAGCGTTCCATGTCGGTGGCATGGCCGTCGGGTGGCGCGGCGTCGAGCTTGAAGTCACTCGTGTAGACGACGCGCCCGACCGGCGTATCGATCGACAGGGCGACGGCGTCGGGGATGGAGTGGCAGACGGCGATCGCCTCGACGCGAAAAGGTCCGAGCTGGACCGAGTCGCCGACCCGCACTTCGCGCAGGTCGGACTCGCGGAGGATGCGGTGCTCCTTCAGCTTGGGTTTGAGCAGGCCGAGCGTCAGGCGCGTGCCGTAAACCGGGACGTTGAGCTTTTTCAGCGCGTAAGGCAGGCCGCCGATGTGGTCTTCATGACCGTGGGTGAGAAAGATGCCGACGACTTCTTTGTGCTGCTGCAGGAGATACGAGATGTCAGGAAGCACGAGGTCGATCCCCGGCATGTCTTCCTGCGGAAACATCAGGCCCGCGTCGATCACGAGGATCTTCTGATCCCACTCGAGCGCCCACATGTTGATTCCCACCTCGCCGAGACCGCCGAGCGGGAGGTAGCGAAGACGCGGAGGGTTTACAACAGACGTAGCTGTTCGGACTCCGGCTTCGGAGGTGCGACGGCGGCCGGTGGCGGCGGCGGCGCGAGGAGCTGGTCGAGGTAGCGCTTCACGGCGTCGAAGTCACGTTCCAGGTCGGCCACGAGCGAACCGTTGTGCAGCGCCGCTGCGGGGTGATAGAGCGGCACGTACGCCACGTCGCCGCGACGGATGAGGCTGCCGTGGATGCGCGAGATCGAACCCTGGCCCGGCATCAGTCGCTCGAGCGCGTGGCGCCCGAGGATCAGGACGACCTTCGGCTTGACCAGCTGCATCTGCTGAGTCAGGTAAGGCGAGCACGCCTCGACCTCGTTGGGCATCGGGTCGCGGTTCATCGGAGGCCGGCACTTGAGCACGTTTGTGATGTAGACGTCGGAGCGACTGAGGCCGATGCGAGCGAGGAGCGTGTCCAGCAGCTTCCCCGCTGCGCCCACGAACGGCTCGCCCTGCCGGTCCTCGTTGAACCCGGGCGCCTCGCCGACGATCATGATCGTCGCGGGACACGGTCCGACTCCCGGCACCGCCTGCGTGCGGGTCGCGTGAAGGCCGCAGCTCTTGCACGACCGGATCGTCTGGTGGAGCTCGCTCAGCTCCGTGGGGACGCTAAGCGACTTTGACTCCCGGCTTGGCGAAGGTGATGTACTCGCCCGCATCGTGGATCGTCTGCATCACCGACTTGAGCTGCTCTTCGGTGAGCGGCACGAGCGGAAGGCGGAACGGACCCGCGTTGAAGCCCATCTCGTTCAACGCCGACTTGATCGGCACAGGGTTGGCAGCGGTCGTCATCAGTGTCTTGATGACAGGCAGTAGACCGGCGTAGATGTCGCGAGTCATCTCGTTGTCGCCCTTCAGGTAAGCCTGGATCAATCGCTTCATCGACGCACCGGCGATGTGCGAGACGACGCAGATCACCCCGTAACCGCCAAAAGAAAGGACCGGCAGAGTCCAGCTGTCGTCGCCGCTCCAGACCTTGAAGTCGTCGGGGGCGCCTGAGCACACGAAGCCGACCTGGTCGAGGTCGCCGCTCGCTTCCTTGACGCCGATGATGCCGGGCAGCTCGGCGCACCGCAGCGTCGTGGCCGCGGTCATGTTGATCGCGGTGCGGCCCTGG
>DASSLJ010000051.1:0-4346 GCA_035689585.1 Candidatus Dormiibacterota bacterium | reverse complement strand
GTCAGGCGAAAGAAGTCGTTGGTCTTTTCGGGCCGCAGCTCCGATGCGGCCGGGAGACCGGCCTCCCTGCAAGTGATCGCGACCCGCGCCGGGTTCAGTCGTGCCGGCGTGAAGATGTCGCGCGTCAGGCATGGGTTGCTGGTGGCGGGCGTCACCATCGCGAGGCCTGCGGCGTTGGCGACCGGAATCTCCTGTCGCGCGACCGCGGCATCGAAGGGCCCGAGCATGGCGACCAGCCGCGGATCGGTGAGGAACGCCCGCACATTCGCGGCGCCGAGGCTGGGGTCGGCCATGTCATTGGCGATCCGCAGCGTCACGTCGAAGCCGTCGATCGATGGATGCCGCCGTACGTAGAACTTGATTCCGTTGAGCGCGGGAGTGGCCGCTCGTGCTTCGACGCCCGACAACGGAAGGTCGACGCCGATCTTGATCATCGGCCGCGCCGAGCTGCTCGGGGAAGAGCTTAGACACGCGCTCAGCGACAGCATCGCGACGGTGATCGCGACCGCGCCCACCCGATTCACGAGGCAGAGGATGACAGCCCTCTACTCAACTCTGTGAGTTCGTATACTCTGCATTCCTTCTGACCCCAAGCCAGTCCATGGGAGCGCGCCGTTGAAAGCCGACACCAGCGAACACCTCAAGCCCCGCTCGCAGTACGCGGAGGATGCCGTTCAGCTCGCGATCGCGGGCAAGTGGGACGAGGCCGTCAAGCTGAACCGCTTCATCATCGACAGCTTTGGCGCCGACGAAGAGGCGCAGAACCGCCTCGGCAAGGCGCTGTCCGAGCTCGGCAAGCTGAAAGAGGCGAAAGCCGCTTACGAAGCCGCGCTGAAGCTCAACCCGATGAACTCCATCGCCAAGAAGAACTCCGCGCGCATCAACGCTCTGCTCCACCAGAAGGAAGGGCTGAAGATCGGCGGGACCAAGGTCGACCTCAATCTCTTCGTCGAGGAGATGGGGAAGACGGTCATCACGACCGTCGACGCTCCGCCCAAAGACGACATCTCCTCCAAGGTCGCGGCCGGTGACGTCGCCGAGCTGAAGATCGAGGGTGACGGCATCGTCGCCGAGACCTCGCGCGGCGTCCGCCTCGGCGCGCTCGAGGCCAAGCTCGCGCGGCGCCTCATCAAGTTCATGCGTGGTGGCAACCGCTACCAGGCGGGCGTGACGTCGGTCGACGGCAACACGGTCAAGCTGATCGTGCGCGAGACCTACCAGGACCCACACTTCGCCGGCAAGCCGAGCTTCCCGATGCGGCGCAAGCGTGAGGTGGAGTTCCGGCCTTACACGAAGGAAAGCCTGATCACGCGCGAGGTCGAGGTCTTCTCCGACGAAGACGAGGGCGAGGAGCCGCTGGCCGCGGCGGCCGAAGGCGAGGAAGACATAGAAGAAGGTATGCACGCGGTCGAGGACGAGGCCGAGACGATCGACTTCTCCGAGGATGCGGACGGCGACATGGACGACGATGAAGACGAGAGCTGACAATTCCCAGGCCGCGGCCCGGAGGTTTCTTCACCGAGGCTAAGACCTCGATGACACCTCAACTCGGCGGCGTCCCGGGCTTTCGCGACCTTCTGCCCCTCGAAGCCGAGATCCTGCGGGAGGCTCAGGAATCGCTCCTCGCAGAGATGCGGCGATGGGGTTACCGCCACGTCATCACGCCGCTGGTCGAGAGCATGGACGTGCTCGAGCGTGGCCTCGGTCCGAACCAGCGCCGGCGACTGTTCAAGTTCACCGACGTCCACGGCGACGTCGTCGCGTTGGTCGGCGAGCGGACGGTGCCGGTGGCGCGCCTTGTTGCCGGCAAGCTGCGCGCGGCGTCGCTCCCTCTCCGTCTTTGCTACGCGGGGCCCGTTTTGTCGACCGACGAGGGTCGCTTTCAGCACCGCCGCGAGACGTATCAGGTCGGCGCCGAGCTGATCGGGGCAGGCGGCGCCGTGGCCGACGCGGAGGTCATCGCGCTCGCCGCCCGCTGCATGGAGGCGACAGGCATTCGGCGCTACCAGATCGACGTCGGCCATGCCGAGTTCTTCCACGGAATCATGGATGCCGTCCGCCTCCCCGACGATGTGAAGGGGGCGGTTCGGGCGGCGCTCGCGGCTCGCGATTTCGTCGCGCTCGAAGCACTGCTCGAGGGCACACCGCTGAAGTCGGCAGAGCACGAGCTCTTGCTGCAGTTTCCGGCGCTGCGCGGCGGACCGGAGATCCTCGACGCCGCCGGAGGACTGGTTCGCAACCGGCGTTCGGAGGCGGCGCTGGCGCAGCTCGGCAAGGTGCGTGAGCTGTTGACCGCGCACGGCATCGGAGACGTCGTCGTCCTCGACCTCGGCGCCATCCGCGACTTCGACTACTACACGGGCGTGATCTTCGAGGGCTATGGGCCCGACTTCGGACGCCCGGTCGCGCAGGGCGGCCGGTACGACACGCTGCTCGAGCGGTTCGGCCGTCCGGCGCCGGCGACCGGCTTCATGATCCAGCTCGATCTCGTTTCGGAGATGCTCACGCGCGGCGCTGCGCTGCCGCGCATCGACGCGGCGATCGCGTGGTCCGGCGACGGGCTGGCGACGGCGATGCGGCTCGCCTCGACGCTGCGACTGTTCGGGATGCGCGCGATCGTGGACACCGAGGCGCGCAGCGCCGACGACGCGAAGGTCTGGTGGCAAGCGGTCGGTGCGGCAAACCTCGTCCACTGCTCCGGCGAAGGCCGGGCTTTATGGACCTCGCCTGGCCGGCGGTCGCGGAGTCTCCCACCCGAACAGCTCGCCGCGCGCCTGGCGGGAGGTGGGGACTGATGGTTTCGATCGCCATCCCCACCGGCGTCCTGACCGGCGGCGCGCTCGACCTGCTGGCAAGGTCAGGATTGATCGACCTCAGCGCGGACGAGCTTGGCCGCCGCCTGCTGGTGCAGACCGAGGAGCTTCGAGTGATCCTCGTGCGGCCGGCGGACGTGCCTGCGTACGTCGACCAGGGCGCGGCCGACCTCGGGATCGTCGGCAAGGACATCCTCTGGGAGTATCCGGGCTCGCACTACGAGCTCATCGACCTGCGCTTCGGTGGGTGCACGCTCGTGCTGGCGGTGCCCGACACGTCACATCTCGACGGACCGGACACCTGGCCGCCGCTGCTGCGCGTGGCGACGAAGTACCCGCGCACCGCGATGTCCTGGTTCGAGTCGCGCGGCCAGGCGATCGAGGTCGTTCGGCTTCACGGCTCCGTCGAGCTCGCGCCGCAGGTCGGTCTCGTCGACGCGATCGTCGACCTCACCGCCACGGGCCGCACGCTGCGCGAAAACCACCTGCGAATCGCGGGAGTGCTCGGCGAATCGACGGCGCGATTGATCGCGAACCAGGCCAGCCTGAAGACGCGCACCTCGGCTGTGCAATCGGTCGTCTCGAAGCTGCGCACGGCGTCATGACAATCCGCAAGTTCGACGTCGCCTCGTGGCTCGACTCGCCGCTCTCGCGGCGGCGAATAGATCTGACTAGGTTTGGCGACGAGCGCGCCGCCGTCGCGGCCATCTGTGCCGACGTGATGGCGCGTGGGGATGACGCGCTGCGCGTGCTGGGCAAGCGGTTCGATGGCTGGGCCCCGGCGACAGGCGAGGGTTTCGAGGTGCCGCAGGCTGAGGTGAAGGCCGCCGTGGGTCGACTCGATCCGAACGATCGCGGCGCGCTCGAATTCGCGGCCGCGCGCATCCGCGATTTCCACCAACGCCAGCTCGAGCCGGATTCGGTGGGATCGCCCGGCCTCAAGCTGCTCACGCGGCCTGTCCGCCGCGCCGGAGTCTATGCACCCGGCGGACGCGCGGCGTACCCGTCGACGGTGCTGATGACGGTGATCCCTGCGCGGGTGGCCGGCGTCGACGAGGTGGTGCTCGCGACGCCGCCGCGCAGCGATGGCAGCGTCCCTTCGTCGATTCTCGCGGCCGCGCATATGGCGGGCGTGGATGCGGTCTATCGGGTCGGCGGAGCGCAGGCGATCGCCGCGTTCGCTTACGGCACCGCGTCGATTCCACGCGTCGACGTTGTCGCCGGCCCGGGCAACATCTACGTGACCCTCGCCAAGAAAGAGGTGTTCGGTTCGGTCGGCGTCGACGGCATCGCCGGACCGACCGAAGTCGTCGTGCTGGCGGATGCCCAGGCGCGTCCCGATTTTGTCGCCGCGGATCTTGCCGCACAGCTGGAGCACGATCCCCTCGCGTGGGGTGTGCTGATCACCGACTCATCGAAGCTTGCCGACCGCGTCGAGGAAGAGCTTGGAGATCTGGTGCGTGGCCTCGAGCGCGCGGAGATCATCCGCGCGGCCACCTGCTGCCTCATCGTTGCCGACGACATGGAACAGGC
>DASSLJ010000050.1:0-3949 GCA_035689585.1 Candidatus Dormiibacterota bacterium | reverse complement strand
CCCTTGCCCCACGGGCTGCCATGAATGAACCCGCGTTCGCCGAACGGCGTGAACAGTGGTTTCAGCGCGAATGCGTCGCGGGCCGTGACGAGGTGGATCGTGTTGCGCATGAGCGAGATGCGAACCGCCTTGCGCGTCTGCACGAGTCGGGAGAGCTCCTCGTGGCGGAAGTCGGTGAGCCGCGCCCACAGGCCGACGTAGGGGAGGTTCGGCGCCTGCGCCTGCATGCCGACCAGGCGCTCGATCGTCGAGGCGGCGGACGCGCGTTTGCGCTCGAGGAGGAGCTGCCGGGCTAGGAGCGCGCGGTTGAGCGCGCGCCGGTCGAGAACCGGGGCGCGTCGGGCGACCATCCGGCCCATTCTTGCGAATGTCCGGCCGCGCCGCGGCCGTTGGCTAGAGGCCCGCCTCCATCTTTGCTTTCTCGCCGGCCTTGCGATAGCGGGTCAGGCGCTTGCTCATTTCCTTGCGCCTCGCCTCGCCGCGGTCGGGATCGAGGAAGTAGGCGGCCGCGGCCGCCAGGCCCATCCACATCAACAGGCGGGTGAATCGGAACCGTAGGAGCATCACCTAGAAAACGGGCCTCGGGCAAGTCCTACTTGACGGCTCGGTCCGGCGGTGATATCTCCGAACCACTCTTTTTTGGGGAGGGGAAGCTGATGGGTTCTCAAGGCTCAAGCAGTGCGATTTCGGGTCTGCAGAGAGATGCGATCGGCCTGGCACCTGTCCTGTTCCAGTCGATCACGCATATGGCGCCTGCGGCCGCCGTGGCGTTCTCCATCATCTTCGCCACCACCTACGCCGGCGGCGCGACGCCGCTCGCCGTCGTGCTCGCGCTGATCGCCTGCCTTTTCGTCGCGATCAGCATCGCCCAGCTGGCGCGCCACCTCCCCTCCGCGGGCGGGCTGTACACCTACAGCGCCCGGGGTCTGCACCCCATCGTCGGCTTCTTTGTGGCGTGGGGCTTCATGCTCGCCGAGCCGATCGTCGCACCGCTGCTCTACCTGGTCTTCGGTAACGCGCTGAGCGGCTACCTGAACGCGCACTTCGGCACACCGATTTGGCTGTGGGCGCCGTTTGCGGCCGCCGCCGGAATCGGCGTCTGGGTGCTGGTCTACCGAGGCGTCCGCATCTCGACCGAGACAGGCGTGGCGCTCGGTGCCTTTGAGATAGTCGTGTTCCTCGCGCTCGCTATCACGCTGATCATCGCGGCGGGCTCGAACAACACGTTGAGCGTCTTCAGCCCGAGCACGGGCACGTCGAGCGGGATGGGCTCGGTGTTCGCGGGCATGGTGTATACGGTGCTCGCCTTCATCGGCTTCGAGGCGTCGGCGCCGCTGGGCGAAGAGGCGAAGGATCCGAAGCGGACGATTCCGCGCGCGGTCATCCTCTCCTGCGTGCTGATCGGCGTCTTCTACCTGATCTGCTACTACGGGGCCACGGTCTACTTCGGCCCGGACAAGATGGCCGACCCGAAGAACGGATTCTTCGCGTTCAACGGCAACGATCCCTGGGACGGTCTCGCCTCGAAAGTCTGGGGACCTCTCGCGATCCTGGTCCTGCTGGCGATCCTCAACAGCGCCTTCGCGAACTCCAACGCAGGCGCCAACGCCGCGTCGCGTGTCGGCTTCGCGCTCGGCCGCGTGGGCATCCTGCCGCGCGCGCTCGCCACCGTGCATCCACGTTTCAAGACGCCTTCGATGGCGATCCATGTTCAGGGCGCGCTCGGACTCGTGATCGCGATCGGTCTCGGCTTCGCGCTCTACAACACGGGCTCGTCAGGGACGCCGCTCAACGCCTTCGCGCTGCTCGGCACGGTCGCGACGCTCGTGATCGTGTGCATCTACATCCTCACGAACGTGGCCAACGTCGTCTTCTATCTCCGCCATCAGCGCGATGAGTTCAACGTCGTCTGGAATCTCATCGTGCCCGTGGTCGGGACGTTGATCTTCATCCCTGTGCTCGTGGCTTCGTTCGGAATCGATTTCGGCGGCCTCGGCATCGTCGGCCTCACACCGCCGGCGAGCGCCGCGCCCGCCGTCGTGGGCGTGTGGATGCTCATTGGCGTCGTCCTCTACTTCTACCTGGCGTCCCGCTCGCCGGCCGCGATTCGGGAGACGGCAACGACGTTCATCGAGGCCTGAACCCGGCGGATTAGCATCCGCGCCCGGTAGGTTTACAGGTCGATGACTCGCCGCGGCCTGTTGCTGTTTGCTGCCATGTGCGTGATCTGGGGCATTCCTTACCTGTTCATCCGCATCGCCGTCCACGAGATCACGCCGGCGACGCTGGTCTTTGTCCGGACGGGCATCGCGGCGATCATCCTGCTGCCGATCGCATTGACGCGTGGCGGCTTGCGCGGAATCGGCCGGGCGTGGCCATGGATCGTGGTCTTCGCCGCCGTCGAGGTGGGAGTTCCATGGCTGGCCCTCTCCAGCGCCGAACAGCAGATCTCGAGCGCGCTCGCCGGCCTGCTGATCTCTGCCGTGCCGCTGGTGACGCTTGCAATCGGCATCGCGATTCGCAACCGCCAGCAGATCGTGGGCTCGAACGTCGCAGGGCTGCTGATCGGTCTTGCAGGCGTGGCGTTGATCGTGGGATTCGACCTGCGCGCATCCAATGCATTCGCGCTCGTCGAAATGGCCGTCGTCGTGATCGGGTACGCGCTCGGTCCGACGATCTTCGCGCGCTACCTGACCGGAGTGCCTTCGTTCACGGTGAACGGCGTCGCGCTTGCCATGTGCTGCATCGCTTACGCGCCGTTCGGAATCCTCCAGCTGCCGCATACGATGCCCAGCATCAGTGTCATCGGCGCGGTCCTCGTGCTTGCAGTCGTCTGTACGGCTCTCGCCTTCCTCCTCTATTTCGAGCTCGTGAAGGAAGCTGGTCCCGTTCGCGCAAGCGTCATCACCTACGTCAATCCCGCGGTCGCGGCCGTGCTCGGCGTGGCGGTGCTGCAGGAGTCGCTGACCGCGGCCATGCTGGTCGGATTCGGCCTCGTCCTGGCCGGCTCGGCGCTGGCCACGAGGCGTCCGCCGGCGGCGGTCGCGACCATCGCTCCGGCGCAGGTGCGCCCAAGCCCGAAACGTACTTGACCTAGCCGGCACGTTCCCTCGGTGGGATGCGACCGGCGGGCAGGCTGACGTCGGCTGTGACGGCGTGCGCACTGACGGTCTCGGCGTTGCTTGCCGCCGCGCTCGGCACGGCCGTGCTGAGTGCGTGCGGAAACTGCGACTCGATCGTTCGGCAGACGGCGCTGCCAGTGCTCGCCGCGGGGACGTTCGATGGCGTCGCGGCCGACCAGTCGGCCCACCAGCTTTACTTTGCCGACCGGTCCAGGCAAGCGGTCGACATGGTCGACGTCTCGGGCGCCTCGCCAAGGTTCATGGGCTCGGTCGATCTGCCCGACTCACCGAACGGCCTGGCCGCAGCCCCGACGCTCCATCGCGTCTACGCCGGCATGGACGGCGGCCACGTTGCAGTCATCGATACGGATAGGAAATCGCAGCAGTTCATGCAGGTGGTCGACACGGTCTTGGTCGACACGTCGGCGACCGCGCCCACCGCCGATCTGATGGATTACAGCCCGTCGCGCCACACCCTGTACGTCGCGACGGCCGACAACGGATCGGTGGTCGCCGTGGACACGCAGACCGACAAGGTGACCGCGACCTTTGCGCTAAATACCGTTCTGGAGCAGCCTCGCTTCGACCCGGCCGACGGCAAGCTTTATGTCACCGCGCCTCATATCGACTCGCTGCTGCAGCTTGATCCGGCGACGGGCAAGGTTCTGCGCACGTACAGAGTTCCAGCGCCGCCCAGACCGCTGCCGAGGCCGACGGCGGGCCAACCGACGCCCGCAGCTCGACAATCGCCTGTGCTGTCGGGCTGCAGGCCGACCGGCCTCGGCATCAATCCCTCGCGTCAGCTCGCTCTGGTGGCGTGTCGCGGA
>DASSLJ010000049.1:0-12609 GCA_035689585.1 Candidatus Dormiibacterota bacterium | reverse complement strand
CCTCGTAGATGATCGGACCGCGCGAGTTACGCAGGAACCGCTCCACCGGGTACTCGGCGCTGTAGCCGTAGGCTCCGTGGACCTCGATCGCGTCGTTGGCGGCGTTGAACGCCGCGTCGGTCGCGTACTGCTTCGCCATCGACGTCTCGCGGGTGTTGCGCAGTCCTTTGTTCTTCATCCACGCGACTTTGAAGTACAACAGTCGACAGATCTCGTAGTCGCGCGACATGCGCGCGATCATCTGCTGCACGAGCTGATAGCGGCCGATCTCCTGTCCAAACGTCTTGCGCTCTCGCGCGTATTTGACTGATGCATCGAGGCATGCACGCACCGTGCCCGTCGCCCCGGCCGCGACGGTGTAGCGGCCGTTGTCGAGGCAGCTCATGGCGATCTTGAAACCGTCGCCTTCGTCACCGATGCGGTTTTCCTCGGGCACTTCCAGATCGCTCATGAAGATCGAGCCGACGTCGCCCGCTCGAATCCCGAGCCGGTCCTCGATAGGCTCGGTGCGCAGCGCGCTGCCGCACGCCTCGCGGTCCAGCATGAAAGCCGACACGCCTTTGGATCCGCCCTTCGGGTCGGTCTTGGCGAAGACGAGCAGGTAGTCGGCGGTATCGGCGTCGGAGACCCACGTCTTCGCGCCGTTGAGGACATATCCGTCGCCCTGCCGCCGCGCCGTCGACTGCATCGACGCGACGTCCGAGCCCGCGTTGGGTTCGGTGAGGCCGTAGCACGCGAGCTTCTTGCCCGACGCCATGGGTGCGAGCCAGCGCTGCTTCTGCTCCTCAGTGGCCCATGTGTACAGCCCCATGCCCACCAGCCCGACGTGGACCGACAGAACGGTGCGGTACACGGTGTCGACGTACTCCAGCTCTTCGCAGACCAGGCCGAGGGCGAGGTAGTCGAGGCCGTACCCGCCGTAGCGCTGCGGAAAGCAGACGCCCGGCAATCCCAGCGACGCGAGCTTGGCGAAGATCTCGGGGTCGTGCTTGTTCGCGCGATCGTTGGCGGCGATGTGGGGCGCGAACTCGCGGGCGCAGAAATCGCGGACGGCGTCGACCAGCTGCTGCTGGTCTTCGGTCAGGGCCAGGTCAAGCGCCACAGGCGCAGGTTAAGACTTCTTCGGGCTCGGCGACGGGCTGACTTTTGGCGTTGGTGAAGGTGAGGTGCTGGGCAGCGGTTTGAGGTCACTCGGGCCGACGTGTCCAATGAACGGAAGGTGACGTCCGAACCCGAGGATGAACGGGACCGTTCGCGAGCCGTGCAGCTGAGGCTGGACGAAGTCGCTGTAGATCTGCTGCAGCTGGTGGATGCCGGCGACCTGGTCGAGGGTCGCCCCGCCCTTCTTCGAGGCGTCGGCCTTGAGCGTCGCGAGGTCCGTCTTCGACACCATCACGGCGGTGATCGGGTTGGACAGGATCTCGTTTTCGAGCTGGTTGACCTGAGTCAGCGTGAGGCTCGCGGTCTTCAGCGCCGGCTCGAACGCGTTGTCGAGCACGACGAGCGCGGACACTGCGAGATAGATCACGACCAGAGTCACGAGCACGTGGACGAACACGCCCAGCAGCCCATCCACGCCGCGGATCGCCTCCATGCGGTGAAAGGCGCCGCCGATCGCGCCTCCGATCGCGCCCGCCACGACGGCGATGATCAGAGCGACGAAGACGCTCAGCACCGGCGTGAGGTGCAGGAGCTTCTGCATCTCGTTGGTGTACTGGTCGTGGAAGCGGAACACGAGCAGCAGAGTGCCGAAGAAGAAGATCTCGGCGAGGAGCGGCTGGATGACGCCTCGCTGGAAGCCGGTGATGAGCGCGATCACCACGACCAGGACGACGATGATGTCGATGATCACGGGCGCGCGCCATTCTAGACGAGAGGCCCCTGAACTCAGGCTCCCTACGGGCTGAGTTCACAGGCGCCATATTCAGTTAGACTCGCATCGACTTTTGGCCCGAACGATCGCGGTAGCGATGCAGAAGGGCGGGGTAGGCAAGACCACCACCGCCGTCAACCTTGGAGCCGCTCTCGCCGAGTTGGGTCAGCGTGTGCTGCTCATCGACCTCGACGCCCAAGGGCACCTGACGCTTTACATGAAGCCGCAGGGCGAGCTCGACAAGACGATCTACCACCTGCTCGTCGACCCCGAGACGACCGTCACGGACGTCGTCCAGGAGGCTCCGCAGATGGGACTCCACTACATTCCCGCCGACATCGAGCTCGCCGGAGCGGAAAACCAGCTCATCAACGAGATCGGTCGGGAGAGCATCCTCCGCGACAAGCTCGAGCCCGCGCAGGGCCGGTACGACTTCATCATCATCGACTGCCCACCGTCACTCGACCTGATCGTCATCAACGCTCTCGTCGCAGCAGACGAGGTGCTCGTGCCGCTGCAGGCCGAATTCCTTGCGTTGAAAGGAATGCAGGAGCTGCTCGTGACGATGGAGCGGGTCAAACGTCGATTGAACCCGCGGCTCGAGCTGATCGGAATTCTTCCGACGCTGTACAAACATCGCGCGCTCCATTCGCAAGAAGTGCTCGCGGCGGTGCGTGAGAAGTACGGCAGCAAGGTCTACGACTTCTGGATCACGGACTCGATTCGATTCGCCGAGACGCCACTCGCGGGTCAGTCGATACTGAAGTACGCGAAAGAGTCGGAGGGGGCGAAGTCGTATCGCGCGCTCGCAAGCGCGGTCATGCAGAATCACCGGGTTCAGGACTGAGGATCTAGAAGATGCCGAACTTCAAACGCGTTTCACTCGTCGGGTCAGAAGAGCTGTTTCGCCCGACGCGGCCTCAGGTGATCGCCGACACGGACGATGTGATCAAGGACACGGTCGATCGCCATGGGTCAGGTCACGCGCGGGATGTCGTCACGAAGACGTTGACCTTCACCGAGGAAGAGATCGCTCTGCTCCTCGACGCCGTCCAGGTCGCGAAATACCCCGACCGGCCCCGGCCGAAGCCGCAGCTGGATCGGTTCGACGCGCTCGACGCGCTGCGGCAGAAGATCCAGGCGGTGGCCGAAAGCTAGTAGCGCTTTCGCGACCGGCGCCGGATGTAGCCGTACACCCAGAAAAGGCAGATCAGCAGCAGGCCCACGGTGAAGCCGACTGCGGCGACTCTGTCCACTCCTGTAAATACTGACTGAGTGAGCAAACTATCCATCGTCAAGGTCCGGCTCGACCGAGACGTGAACTCGTACATCGTCTCCGACGCCGGCAGCAAGGAAGCTGTCGTCATCGACCCCGGCCAGCCCGCCGACAAGATCGTCGAGCAGGCGGCCGGCCTCAAGGTCAAATTCATCCTCGCCACGCACGGGCATCCGGGTCACGTGGGCGGCAAGGACGACGTGAAAGCCGTCACAGGCGGCGAGACAGGCATCCACCAGGCCGACGCGAAGCAGTTCCTGCGCTCTGCGGACCGCTATCTGATCGACGGCGACGAGCTCGAGTTCGGCCAGTTCAAGGTGCAGGTGCTGCACACGCCCGGGCATACGCCCGGCAGCGTCTGCTTCGTCATCGCCAACCACGCGTTCGTCGGGGACACGATCCTGGCGGGAGGTATCGGCAAGCAGATGCCCGAAACCGACCTTCGCCGCCAGATGATGAGCATCGGGACCAAGCTGCTCCGCCTGCCCGTGTCGACCGCGCTCTATCCGGGCCACGGCCCGGCGACGAGCCTCGAGCGCGAGATTGCGCAGAGCCCGATCTTCCGAGGCGCCGGGGTTCGGGCCTAGCCGGCTAGGCTCCGCTGAGGAAGCTGAGGTCGATCATCGTCACGCCCTGATCGGCGTTGACCGCGATCGTCCCGGTCTCGTGCGAGTTGCTCTTGCGAGCAAAGGTGCCGGCGAAGAGCGGCCCCGAACCCGCGCCGTTGACGGTGAGGGCCCAGTCCCCGAGGGTGAGCTGCTTCGCGTAGAACGCCTTGACCTTGTTCGGGTCGTCGGTCGTCTCCCATTCCATGCCCCAGGTGACCTGGCCAGGCGAGGTGAACGACGCGCCGGCCGTCAGCCGCGCCTTCGGGTAGACCGGGACGTCGGTCGGGAAGCCGGCCGGCATGGCTACCTCGGCGTCGAGCGTGCCGGAAGCCTTGGCGAGCGGAGAGCCGTTCGCGCCTGTCGGTGTTGCGGAAGCCGAAGCCGTCGCTGAGCTGGAGGCGTGACCCATTCCTGGAATGTGGGAGCACCCCGCCCCGAGGAGCAGCGCCGCGAAAGCCGCAGTCAACACCCGCATCGTTCAGGTCAACGCACAACTAAGGCAGGACGGACCATCCGGCCTCGAGGGCGGTCTCCCGCCGGCTCGCCGCGAAGGAACACATGCTCGATCGCGAAGTCGAAGTGGTGGCCCTCGAGGGCCGCACGCTTCTGCCGCGACCGCATCGAGTCCGGGTGGACTCTCGTCCTCGAATTGGGGTCGACGATCACGATGTCGGCGTCGAAGCCCGGCGCGATGGTTCCTTTGCTGTTCTCGAGGCCGGCGAAGGTCGCAGGCGCCTGGCTGACCCATCCCGGCGCAAGCCAGACGTCGCCCAGCTCCTTGGCGATCTGGAGCGCGCTCAGATAGAGCGTCTGAACGCCCGGGCTGCCGGCGGGCGCATCCTCGAAACCGCGGGACTTCTCCTCGTCGGTGTGCGGCGCATGGTCGGTGCTGATCATCGAGATCACCCCTCGGCGGAGGCCGTCACGAAGGGCTTCGCGGTCGGCCTCGGAGCGAACCGGCGGAAGCATCTTCATCGCGACGCCCAACCGCTCGAAATCGCGCTCCGTGAGGAGCAGGTACTGCGGGCAGGTTTCGAGCGTGAGCAAAGTCCCGTTCTTGATCGCATCCTCGGCCGCCTTCAGTCCCGCGGCGCTCGACAGGTGCGCGATATGGAGATGTGCGCCCGCGTCGCGCGCGACAGCCGCAGCTGCCGACACCGCGACCGCCTCGGCCTCCGGGGGCCGCGACTCGAGAAGGTCGGCGTACGTCAGGTGCGGACGCCGGAAAGCCGCGAGCACGGTCGGATCCTCGGCGTGGATCGCCAGCGGCAGGCCGAGGTGTGCGATCGCCGGTGCGAGCCGCGCGAGCGTGCCGTAGTCGGCGGGAGGCTCGAGGTCAGGGTCATCGACCCCTGGCGAGTAGAGAACCTGCTTGCGGCTCACGCTGAACGAGTACGCGAGGTAGGCCTTAAAGCCGACGGCGCCGGCTGCGGCCATCCCCTCGAGCTGGTCGGAGGTGGTGCTCGAGCGGATCAGTCCCCACAGGCCGAAGTCGACGAACGCTTTGCTCCGGGCGAGTGCGGCCTTCGCTTCGAGGACGCCCGCGTTCTCGACCGCGGGGACGGTGTTCGGCATGTCGAGCACGACCGTCACCCCGCCCGCTGCCGCGGCCGCGGTCAGCGAACCGAAATCTTCCTTCTCTGGAAACCCTGGATCGCGGCTGTGGACGTGGACGTCGACTGCGCCCGGCAGCACGTACTTGCCTTTTGCATCGATCGGGGTCGCATTGGATTCGATCCTCGTCTCAACTCGCGTGATGACCCCGTCGTTGACCAGGACGTCGGCTTCGCGCGGCCCCTCCGGCGAGTAGACCGTCCCGCCCCGAACCAGGAGAGTCGCGCCCTGAGGCATCGGCGACAGATTCCGCGTCAAGGCGCGCCAGCTGCTAGGCGCGGGGGAGCACCGCAGCGAGCGCATCCGTTGATGCGTGAGCGAGGCGCGGAGCTCGCAACAACGCAGATGGCGTGCATGGGCGCGGAAGATCCGCCGAGGATCTCGGGGCGCGGCTCTATCTCAGTCAAGCTGCAGGTCCGCGATGCGGAAAAGTGGCGAGTACGGAATGTGCGCGTCGCGGATGTTGTCCTCGCCGCCCTCACCGCGGTCGAGGACGACGACGAGGTGGATGACCTCGAGGCCGGCATCGCGCAGCACCTGGATCGACCGCAGCGAATCTCCGCCGGTCGTGACGACGTCTTCGATGACTGTGACGCGCTCCCCCGCGGTGAAGCGACCCTCCAGCTGCTTGCCCGTGCCGTAGCCCTTCGGCTCTTTGCGCACGAGCAAGAGCGGCAATCCTGTCTCCATCGACACCGCGCCACCGAGCAGCACAGCGCCGAGCTCCGGCGCCGCAAGGCGTTGCGTCGCTTTCGGGACGAGCGTCGCGAGCTCCGCACCGATACGTTTCAGCAGCTCGGGATCGGTTTCGAAAAGGAACTTGTCGAAATAGCGATTCGAACGTTTACCCGAACGAAGGACGAAATCACCCTTCAGGTAAGAGGCGCGCACAAGATCGCGCCCCAGCGCTTCTTTCCCCCCGATCACGCCCTCAATCTAATGGATAGAAGCACGCGGCCATGTGATCGTCACCGAACGATTCGAGCGCCGGCACTTCCTCCGCGCAGTGCTCTTTCGCGCGCGGACAGCGAGTGCGAAAACGGCAGCCGCTCGGCGGGTTGACTGGCGACGCAACATCGCCCTGGATGATCGTGCGCTCGCGCCGCATCTCGACGACAGGGTCCGGGATGGGAATGGCCGACAGCAGCGATCCGGTGTACGGATGTCGAGGGCGCTTGTACAGCTGCATCCCTGGTGAGATCTCCATGATCTTTCCGAGGTACATGACTGCGATCCGGTTGGAGATGTGCTTGACGACCGACAGGTCGTGCGCGATGAACAGATACGTCAGGTTGAACTTCGACTGGAGGCGCTCGAGCAGGTTGATGATCTGCGCCTGGATCGATACATCGAGGGCGGAGATCGGCTCGTCGCAGACGATGAAGCTCGGCTCGACCGCGAGCGCTCGCGCAATTCCGATCCTCTGCCGCTGACCGCCCGAGAACTCGTGCGGATAGCGGTCGACGAACCGCGGGTTCAACCCGACGACGCGAAGCAGCTCCTGGATGCGGTCGTGGCGCGCCTTGCCTTTGGCGAGCCCGTGCACGTCGATCGGTTCGCCGACGATGTCGCCGACCGTCTGCCGCGGATCGAGCGAGGCGTATGGGTCCTGGAAAATCATCGCCACGTCGCGCCGCAGCGAGCGCAGCTTCTCGCCGCGCATGTGCGTGATGTCCTCGCCCTTGAACACGATCGAACCGCCCGTAGGCGCGATCAACCGGATGGCGGTTCGGCCCAGCGTCGACTTGCCGCAGCCCGATTCGCCGACGAGCCCAAGCGTCTCGCCGGCCCTGATCTCGAGGTCGACGCCGTCGACGGCGTGCACATGCCCGACGGTGCGCTGAAGCACGCCCGAGGCGACGGGGAACCACACCTTGAGGTCGGTGATCGTGAGCAGCGGATCGGACGACGTCCACGCCCGCGTCAACGTCTTGGTTGCCGTGGTGGTCTCAGGCACCTTTCAACTCCGTGCCGGCCTGTGTGACCCAGCAAGCGGCCTGCTGCGTGTCGTTGACCGTCTGCAGCTGCGGCACGTCGCGCGGGCAGCGATCCACCCTAAAGGCGCAGCGCGGATGGAAGGCGCAACCGCTCGGCAGGTCGATGAGGCTTGGCGGCAATCCTTCGATTGGCTTGAGCGGCTCGTGCCGGTCCGCGTCGAGACGCGGGATCGAGCGCAGAAGTGACCACGTGTACGGATGCTTCGGATGCGCGAACACATCGGTCGTAGGCCCTGCCTCGACGATCTTGCCCGCATACATGACGATGATGCGCTGGCACATGCCCGCGACCACGCCGAGGTTGTGCGTGATGAGCATGGTCGCCGTGCCGAACTCGCGGTTGACGTGGCGCAGCAGATCGAGGATCTGCGCCTGGATCGTCACGTCGAGCGCCGTCGTCGGGTCGTCCGCGATCAACACCGCGGGTGTCGTGGTGAGCCCCATCGCGATCATCACGCGCTGGCGCATGCCGCCGGAGAACTGGTGGGGATAGTCGCGTGCTCTATGCGCCGCCGACGGAATGCCCACTCGAGTGAGCATGCTGACCGCCGACGCCAGCGACTTCTTCCCGTCCCATCCATGGTGAAGACGCAGCGGTTCCGCGACCTGCCAGCCCGTCCGATACACGGGGTTCAGCGAGGTCATCGGGTCCTGGAAGATCATCGCGATCTCCTTGCCGCGGACCTCGCGCATCTCGTCTTCGGTGTTCTTGACGAGGTCGTGACCTTTGAAGAGGACCTTGCCACCCACGATCTTGCCGGGCCGCTGCAGCCGCATGATGCTCAGCGCGGTCACCGACTTCCCGCAGCCCGACTCGCCCACGATGCCGAGCGTCTCGCCCGGATACAGCTCGAAGGACACGCCGTCCACCGCTTTGACGACACCCTCTTTCGTGTTGAAGACGGTGTGCAGGTCTTTGACTTCGAGAAGCGGTTCGGTCACGACTTGAGGCGGGGATCGAAGGCATCCCGGACCGCGTTGCCGAAGATGTTCGAGCACAAAACGGTGACGAAGATCATGACGCCGGGGAAGTAGACGAGCCAGGCGGAGTGATAGAAGTAGCTCTCCGCGTTGGTGAGCATGTTGCCCCAGCTCGCCGTCGGCGGCTGGATCCCAAGGCCGAGGAAGTCGAGCGCCGCCTCGATGAGGATGATCTGACCGACCCCCAGGCTCGCCGCCACGATCAGCACCGGCAGCACGTTGGGCAGAAGGTGCCGGATCATCACCCGCACGTCACGCGCACCGATCGAGCGCGTGGCCATGATGAAATCGCGCTGCTTCACCGACAGCACCTCGCCGCGCACCAGGCGTGCGACGTTGCCCCATCCAACCGAGGCGATGATCAGCGCGAGAGTCACCGGCGTCGGGTGGATGAGGATCGACATCAGGATGAAGAGGAAGATCGCCGGGATCGCCAGCACCATGTCGACGAAGCGCATCAACGCGTCGTCGGCCCAACCACCGTAGTAGCCCGCCGCCATGCCCACGGCGGTGCCGGCGGACAGCGCGATGCCGACTGTCAGGAATGCGACGCCGAGCGTCACCCGTCCGCCCCAGATCAGGCGCGTGAGAGTGTCACGGCCGAGCTCGTCCGTGCCCAGCATGTGCGCCCCGCCCGGCGGCTTGAACGTCGCCAGCAGGTCGACGCTCTGGGGCTGGAAGTGCGTCAGCACGGCGGAGAAGAGCGGCGCGAGGATCGCTACGACACCGAAGATGAGGATGAGGACTCCGGCCGCCATGCCGATCGGGTTGTGGCGCAGGCGCTCCCACGATTCGTTCCAGTAGCTCTGGGCGGGACGGCTGGTCGTGGTCTCGATCGCCGCACCGGGCATGTCCAGCTCGGCGACGCGGCTTGGACCGATCATCCGTAACGGATGCGGGGGTCGAGGACGCCGTAGAGGACGTCCGCGAGCAGGTTGCCGGCGATCACGAGCAGCGTGGCGAAGAACGTCACGCCCATGACGGTCGTGTAGTCGTATTGGAGCGCGCGCTCGAACGCGAGCTTGCCGATACCAGGCCAGCCGAACACCACCTCGACGACGAGGCCGCCGCTCACCAGTCCGGGCAGCTCGAGGCCGATCAGCGTGATGAGCGGGATGAGCGCGTTCCGCAGGCCGTGCAAGTAGACGACGCGCCGTTCGCTCATGCCCTTGGCACGCGCCGTGCGTATGTAGTCCTGCGACAGCACCTCGAGCATGCTCGAGCGGATGAAGCGCGACCAGGTCGAGATGTAGAAGAACGACAGCACGGTTGCGGGCAGGATGAGATGCTCCACGCGGTCGAAGAAGTCGCCCCCATTGACGGCGCTGTAGGCGCCGCTGGAGGGAAGCCACGGTAGGCCGTGCTGCTCCAGGGTGACCGAGAAGATCAGGATGAGGATCAGGCCCATCCAGAACTGGGGCACCGCGAATCCGGCCACCGAGACGACGGTCATCGTGTGGTCGGTCTTCGAGCCGTGACGCAGTGCCCCGATGACTCCAACCGGGATCGCGATGATGACGCCGATCACGATCGCGGTCAGCGTCAGCTCGATCGTGTTTGGCAGGCGGTCGAGGATGTGGCTCGTGACCGTGCTGCCATCGATCATCGAGTGACCGAAGTCGCCGTGCAGCACGCCCCAGATCCACGTGATGTACCACTGCCATCCGGGCCGGTCGAGGCCGAGGTCAGCCCGGAGGCGGGCTATGTCCTCGGGCCGGAGGCTTGGGTTCAGGTCGATGCCGGGCACGTACGAGCCGCTCGTCGTCTTCATCAGGGCGAGCGTTATCGCCGTCACCCCGAGGACGACGACGATGGAGGCGAGGAACCGCCGGGCCATGTACTTCGCCAGCATCTGCTGCTAGAAGTTAATCCCGGCGGCCCTCGAACTACCTCCTCTCATACCTACTTCCCGTCTGTGACCCAGACGTTGTGGTTCCACGGGCGCAACCCGTACTGGTTGAACGGCCCGAAGTCGGTCCCCTGGACGCGCGTGTTGACGCCCCAGATGCCGTGCGCGAAGTTGAGGATCGGCGCTGGGACCTGGTCGGACATGATGTCTTGGAACTGGTAGTACAGCTGCTTGCGCTTGTTCTGGTCGAGCGTGACCAGGGCCTGGTCGAGGATCGAGTCGACCTGGTCGTTCTTGAAGAAGGCGCCGTTAAAGCCGCCGGGCGCTGTGTTCCGGGAGTGGAACAGCGGTGATTCGTCCGGGTCCACCGACCAGTTGAAGCCGACGAGGAACATGTCGAACGTGCGGATGTCGACGATCTGGCTGACGAGCTGAGGGAACTGGATGAGCGAAGGCGTGGCGCTCACGCCGATCGCGCTCCAGGCCTGCTGCATGTAGGTCAGCGTCGACTCGCGCTGCTTGTTGCCGGCGTTGGTGATCATCGTGAACTTGAGCTTGAGACCACCCTTGGCCCGGATGCCGTCGGAGCCCTTCGTCCAACCGGCCGCATCGAGCATCGACTCGGCCTTTGCCTTGTCGAAGTTGTAGAGGACCTGCGGCTTGGCCTTGTAGGCCCATGAGGTCGGCGGCTCGACCGAATCCGCCGCGGTGGCGTGACCGAAGTAGATGGCCTGGTTCATAGCGTTGCGGTCGAGCGCGTAAATCAGCGCCTGCCGCACCGCTTTGTCCTGGAACAGCGGGCCTGCCGGCTTGCTCGGATCTAGTTGGTACGCGTAGAAGTTGAAGCTCGGCACCGGGAATTCCGACCTTGCGACCGTCGAGGTTCCCGTCAACGAGTCGAATTGCCCTGGGTCGATCGGGCCGATGTCGATCTCGCCCGTCTTCAGCTGGTTGGTCACCGCGACCGAGTCGGGAAGGACTTTGTAGATCCATTGGTCGAGGTACGGAGCGCCCGCCCAGTAATTGTCGTTTCTCGCCATGGTGACCTGCTGGCCCTTCTGCCAGCTCACGAACTTGAAAGCGCCGTTGGAGACGGTGGGCCCGTTGTTGAAGTCGGCGGTGTTGAGCGCCTTGGCGTCCATGCTGCCGAGCACGTGCTTGGGCAGAATGCCGTAGTTGCCGTGGCTCGCGAGGAACGGCGCGAACACCTGAGTCGTCGTGATGATCACGGTCTGCGCGTCGGGGGTGTCGATGCTCTTGATGTACTTCGAGAGGTCGCCACGCCGCGGGGAGGCGAAGTCTTTGTACGCCGGGTCGTACGCCAGCGCATACGTGAACTTCACGTCGTCGGACGTGAGCGCCTGGCCATCCGACCACTTGAGGCCGGAGCGAAGCTTGAACGTGTAGGTGAGGCCATCACTGGACGTCTTCCAGCTCTCGGCCACCGCGGGGACTATCGTCCCGTCCTTCTTTTGGTTGGTGAGGCCGTCGAACATCAGGCCGATGCACTGGTTGCTCGCGGTGTCGCTGCTGAGCATGGAGTTGAACGTGCGGATGTCGGTGAAGTTGCCCTCGACCACGTGGCCGCCCTTCTTCGGCGTGCCCGCCGTGTTGTTGTTGCTGCCGCCGCCGCCGGCGCAGGCCTGAAGGAACTCCACGATGCCGCCGCTGAAAGCCATGAAGGCGGCGGCGCCGCCCGCGCGTCTCAGAAAGTCACGTCTCGACCACGCTTCGAGAAACCTCTCGAACTGGGCAAACCCTGGATCCGCGGCATCCTCGTCTCGGCTCATCTGATTTCGAACCTCCCCGTTCGTTCGCCCTGCGTCCCTACATGGGCCATCCGGGCGCGTGCTATTCCCCGCGATGATTATGAAGAGTTGTGTCAAGTGGTCAAAAAAGAAGTTCGGTGCCCGCCAAAGTCGCGATAGGAATCGCCAGGGTCGTCCTCCACCTTCCCGAGTCCGGTTCGCTGAAGTCGAAGCGGCAGGTTGTGAGCGGGCTGCTCCGCCGTCTGCGCCAGGAATTGAAGGTCGCGGCAGCCGAGGTCGGGGAGCTCGACCGCTGGCAGCTGGCCGAGGTCGTGGTCGCCACCGTCAGCGGTGACGGACGCCAGGCGGATCGGGTGCTCGCGGCGGCGCTGAGCTTCATCGAGGCGCACAGCGATGGCGCCGTCGTGAGCGACGTCTCCACCGAGCTCGTTCAGCTATGAAGGCCGCGACCCTGGTCGATGAGTTCGAGGAGTCGCTGCCGTTCGACCTCGACCCTTTTCAGCGCGAGGCCATCGAGAAGCTGGACGGCTCGAGCGGTGGCGTTCTAGTCGCGTCTCCCACCTCGAGCGGCAAGACGATCGTCGCCGAGTACGCGATCTTCCGGGCGCTGCGCGAGGGCGCGAAAGTCCTTTACACGACGCC
>DASSLJ010000048.1:0-4356 GCA_035689585.1 Candidatus Dormiibacterota bacterium | reverse complement strand
ATCCATCCCCAGTTCGCGGTGATGGCGGGGCACCTGCTGTTTCTCGCGGTGCTGATCGTCCGGTTCGGGGGCGGCCGGCTTGTGCTGCGGGCAGCGCGATGAGGGTCGCTCGGTGGACGCGCACCTCGATGTTCTTCACCGTGGGCGCCGCCGTGGTCGCGGTGCTGCTGGCGTGCGTCCCGCTCGTGTTCGATCCCGACGTGGTGCAGAAGCTCACCACGCTTCTGATCCTCGTTCTGCTTGCGGCGATGTGGAACGCGCTTGCCGGCTACGGCGGCCTTGTCTCCATCGGCCAGCAGGCCTTCATCGGCATCGGCGCGTACGCAACCGTTTACTTCGCGAACCTCGGCATCACGCCCTACCTCGCGATGCTGCTCGGCATGGTGGTGGCCGGCGCGATCTCGCTGCCGATCTCCCTGTTCGCGCTGCGACTCCGTGCGGCGCAGTTTGCGATCGGCATGTGGGTCATCGCCGAGGTCGCCTCGCTCCTCGTTCGCCTCGACCGCAACCTGGGTGCGGGCACCGGGATCTCGCTCATCCAGCTCGACCAGTTCGACCCGAACTTCCGCCAGGCGTACACGTTCTGGCTCGCGCTCGGGTTCACCGTCGTCTTTCTGGCGGCGGTGTTCTTCCTGCTGCGCTCGCCGCTCGGCGCCTCCCTCCAGGCGATCCGCGACGACGAGGACGCCGCGCGGTCGCTCGGCGTGCGGGTGGCTTCGCGCAAGCGTCTGTTGTTCGTGCTCGCCGGGTTCGGATGCGGCGCCGCCGGCGTGTTGATCGTCGCCAACACGCTTTTCATCGAGCCGGGGTCGATTTTCAGCGTGCAGTGGTCGGCCTACATGATCTTCATGGTTCTGGTCGGCGGGCTCGGCACGTTCGAAGGCCCGATCCTCGGCGCGATCATCCTGTTCGCGATCCTGCAGACGACCGTGAGTCAGGGCGGTCCGTGGTACCTGGTCGGACTGGGCGCGATCGCCACGCTTTTCGCGTTGCTGCTGCCTCGAGGGCTGTGGGGGATGATCGAAGAAAGGCTCGGCTTGCGGCTGCTGCCGGTCGGTTATCGCGTCGTCGAAGCGAAGACTGCAAAGAGTACGAAGAGTGCAGACACCGCCTGAGGACCTGATGCGCCACCCCGGCCACCTGCTTCGCCGGGCCCTGCAGGTGATGAACGTGCTGTGGGACGAAGAGGTCTCGCACTCCATCACCTCGCCTCAGTTCGCCGCGCTGAATGCGCTGTACCTCGAACCCAACCTCGACCAGCGGACGCTCGGTCAGCGCATCTCGCTCGACCGCTCGACCATGGCGGACGTGGTGGCGCGGTTGTGCGACCGCGGCCTGGTTCGCACCGAGCGCGATCCCAGAGACGGCCGGCGAAAGACGATCGCGCTGACAGTGCGCGGGACGCACACCGTGCAGCACCTCATCCCCCGAACGCATGCAATGACCTCTCGTCTCGTCGGGCCCCTCGAGGTGGCCGAACGAACGGAGCTGCTTCGGCTTCTTACAACGGTCGTGCGGGCGAACGAGCGCCGCTAGCGGCGTTCACCGCGTCGCGCAGCGCGGTCGTTACGTCCTCGCTGGTGGCGACCCAGCCGAAGAACGTCTCGACGTTGAAGATCGTCGCCTTCTGAATCTCGGGCGAGCCCGCCGGCATGGTCGCGTCCTCGATCAGCACCGGCCAGTACTCGAGGAAGTAGGCGTCGCGGATGGTCGACTCGACGCAGACATTGGATGCAATGCCCACGAACAGCAGGTTGCGGATGCCGCGGCTGCGGAGGAACGAGTCGAGCGAGGTGCCATGAAAGCCGCTGTAGCGCGATTTGACGATCACCGTGTCGTCGGGGTCGGGCGCCAGCTCGTCGACGATCTGGAAGTCCCACGTCCCGAACGTGAGCAGCTTGCCGCGCAGCTCCGGGCGCTCGCGCATCAGACAGAGGGCCAGCTCCTTCTGCGGGTTGGGCGAATCCGGGCCGCCCGCGGTCGAGAGGTCGGGCGGATAGCCGATCGTCAGATAGACGACGGGAATTCCCGTACGCCGAGCAGCCTCGCAGACCATGCGCGCGTTGGCGACGGTGTCTCTGGCCGGTCGCACGTCGACGCCGGCGAGGTCGAGCATTCCGCCCGGCGACGCAAACGCGTTCTGCATGTCGACGACGATCAGCGCGGTCCGGTCGAGGTCGATCGGCAGCGGTGCCGGAGAGGCGGGAACTTCGACGTTCCTCACCCGACGCGCACGATCCTTCGTGATTTGAGCTCAGATCGCGGCAGCGTGCCGGCAGGCACGACGCGGCACTCGAGGCGGACGCCGAGCGCCTGCCGGAGGTCCGCCTCCATGCGGTCGATGGAGAACGTTTCGACCGACACTTCGAGCAGCAGCGTCACCTCGTCCATCTGTCGCTCGCGGCGGTGCTCGATGACGAACTCGCTCACCTCCGGATAGCGCCGCACGATGTCCTCGACCTGTGAGGGGTACAGGTTGACGCCGCGCACCGTGAACATGTCGTCGACGCGGCCGTGGATTCCGCCAACGATCTTCAGGAACGGCGAGCCGCAGGAGCACGGCTCGCTCGACAGCTCGACGCGGTCGCCCGTGCGATAGCGGATGAGCGGCATGCCCCATCGACCGAGGTTCGTGGCCACCAGCTCGCCGTCCGGAAGCACCTCGAAGATGAACTCCGATTCGATCAGATGCACGCCGTCGCGCGCGGTGCAGCTGTGGCCGGTCGGCCCCAGCTCCGTCATGCCCGTGTGGTCGTACGTGGAGGCGGAATAAGCCGCCTCGATCGCCGAGCGCGTCGAGGAGATCGATGCGCCGGGTTCGCCTGCATGGATCGTCGTCCGGATGCCTGCGGCCGACAGGTTCAGCCCGATCTCGTCGGCGACGTCTGCCAGGCGTAGGGCGTAGGTCGGCGTCGACAGCAGAACCGTCGCCCCGAGATCGAGCATGTTGCGGACTCGCTGCTCGCTCGTCATCGCACCGCCGGAGATGCACATCGCACCCAGCCGCTGCGCGCCTCCGAACGCGGTCCAGAAACCGATGAAAGGGCCGAAGGAAAATGCGAAGAACACGCGATCGGCGGCCGTCACTCCCGCGGCGGGGTAAACGTGGTCCGACCAGATGCGCAGCCACCATTCCCAGGAGGCGGCGGTGTCGAGCCAGCGCAGCGGCGCGTCGCCGCTCGAGCCCGAGGTCTGATGCAGGCGGACGTAGTGGTCGAGGGAATACGTCAGGTTGGTGCCGAACGGCGGACGTGCCGCCTGATCGGCGACCAGCTCCGATTTGCTGGTTAGCGGCAATCGCTCGAAGTCGTCCCAGCCATGGACGTCGTGCAGCCGCGCGCGCCAGAAGTCGTTGGTGGCGAGGATGTCCTTGAGGCCGGCCTGCAGCTTTACTAGCTGCAGTTCCTTAATCGCGGACTGCTCGATCGCCGATCTCGAGGGCGGAGTCGAGGATCTCGAAGCCCTCATCCAGCTCCTCCTCTTTTATGCACAGCGGTGGATTGGTCATGATCGTGTTCCAGCGCACGAAGGTGTGCATGCCGCCGTCGATCAAGGCCTGGGCTATCGCCTTCATCTCGGGTGAAGAACCGTTGAAAGGCGCGAGCGGCTCGAGCGTCTGCCTGTCACGGACGAGCTCGATGCACCCGAAGAGTCCAATCGACCGCGCCGCGCCGACGCATGGGTGCCGCTCGCGCAGCTGGCGCAGCCGCCGTGCCAGCACCTCGCCCATCCGCTGCGAGTTGCCGACCATGTCGTCTTCTTCGTAGGCCTGGAGGGTGCCCAGCGCCGCGGCGCATCCCAGTGGATGAGAGTTGTAGGTGAGCCCCCCGTAGAAAACGTGGTCGTTGAAGTACGCCGCGACCTTCGGCATCATCCCGACCGCACCCAGCGGCACGTACGACGAGGTCAGGCCCTTGGCCATCGTGATGAGGTCGGGCACGACGCCCCAGTGATCGACCGCGAACCAGCGGCCGGTGCGGCCGAAGCCGGTCATCACCTCGTCGCAGATCATCAGGATGCCGTGGCGGTCGAGGATCGCGCGCACGCCCTGCAGGTACCCGTCGGGCGGGACGAGGATGCCGTTGGTGCCGGTGATCGGCTCGAGGATGAAGGCCGCGATCGTCGAAGGGCCCTCGAGCTGGATCGTCTCCTCGAGGTCGGCCAGCGACTCTTCCACGGTGTCCCATCCGCGCTGGATGCCGTGATATGGATCGAGCACGTGGACCACGTTGCCGGCGTACTCGTTCGGCCAGCGCCGAGGGTCGCCGGTCGCCTGCACCGCCGTGCCGGTCGAGCCGTGATATGAGCGGTAGCGGGCCAGGATCTTCGGCCGGCCGGTGACCGTCCGCGCGATCT
>DASSLJ010000047.1:0-4525 GCA_035689585.1 Candidatus Dormiibacterota bacterium | reverse complement strand
GTCCTCGGCGAAAGGCAGATGATCGGCACGCTCGGCGACGTCGCGCACCTGGAATGAGCGAACAGATCCGCAGCGACCTCGAGAAGGCGATCGGCAAACGGATCATGTCGGTGGAACCGATTCCCGAGGGCCATTCCGGATTCACGTATTTCGTCCGCGCGAACGATGGCGAGTACGTGCTGCGCCTGCCACCGCCCGGCGCGCGCATCGCGGCGACCGCGGACGTGATGCGTCAGGGCCGGATCATGTCGGCACTGCACGCCGCAGGCCTGCCCGTCCCGGCCGTGCCGGTCATCTGCTCCGATCCCGTCGTCGACGGACGGCCATTCGTCCTGATGGAGCGCGTCGATGGCGTGCGAATCGAGAGGGCCGGCGCCAATGCGAGTTCACGCGAGCTGATGGCGAGCGCGGTCGACGTCCTGAAGCAAATGCAGGATGTCCCACTGGAGAAAACCGGCATCGGCGATGAGGAATCCGTGCCGCTGCGGGTCGAGATGATGCGGTGGGCGATGCTGATGCAGCGCGCGCCGGAGGAGCTCACGTCGCGCGCCGGCGAGCTCGGCGGCCTGCTTGCCGCTCAAGTCCCGGTCGAGCGCAAGCCGACGCTCGTGCACGGCGATTACCACCCGGGCAACATGCTGTTTCGCGGGCGCGACGTCGTCGCGATCCTCGACTGGGAGATCGCCGAGATCGGCCAGCCGCTGCTGGACCTCGGCGCGTTGTGCGTCGTTCCGAGCCGGCATCCCGGCGAGTGGCCCGCGCTGCCGGATTCCGAGGTCATCGCGCTCTACGGAGTCGGTGAGGACGAGATGCGCTGGTACCTGGCGATGACGCTCTACAAGTACGCCTCGATCTTCGGCTACAACCTGATGCTCCACCGCCGCGGCAAAAGACCGGACCCCATGTACGAGGGGTTGACGGATACCATCGTGGCCATGATTGACGAGGGGATAGGGCTCCTGTGACCTGGGATTTCTCGACCGAGCTGGAGTTCGAGAAAAAGCTCGAGTGGATGCGCCGGTTCATGCACGACGAGGTCTTACCGCTCGAGGTGCTGGACGCGGACATGGACGGCTTCATGCGCGCCATCCGCCCGCTGCAGGAGGAGGTCAAGCGCCAGAAGCTGTGGGCGACGCATTTGCCTCCGGAGCTCGGCGGCCAGGGTTACGGCCAGGTGAAGCTCGGGCTGATGCACGAGATCGAAGGGGCGTCGATGTGGGGCCCGATCATCTTCGGCAACCAGGCGCCGGACTCGGGCAACTCGGAGATCCTCGCCCAGTTCGGCACCGAGGAACAGAAGCAGCGCTGGCTCTACCCGCTGCTCGACGGCAAGATCCGCTCCGGCTTCTCGATGACCGAGCCGGAGACGGCGGGATCTGATCCCACGCTGCTCGCGGCCACTGCCGAGCTCGACGGAGACGAGTGGGTCATCAACGGCCACAAATGGTTCACGACCAACGGCATGGTGGCGAGCTTTTTGATCGCCATGGTCATCACCGAGCCGAACGCCGACAGGTACGAACGCGCATCGATGATCATCGTGCCGACCGACGCGCCCGGCCTCAAGCGTGTGCGCAACGTGCCGACGATGGGTGGTGACGAGCGCTTTGGCTTCGGGCACGCCGAGGTGATTTACGAGAACTGCCGCGTGCCGGCGGCGAATGTGCTCGGCGAGCGGGGCCAGGGATTCCTGATCGCGCAGGCCCGCCTTGGGCCAGGCCGCATTCATCACTGCATGCGCTGGCTCGGGCAGGCACGTCGGGCCTTCGACATGATGTGCGAGCGCTCGCTCCAGCGTGAGGCGTTCGGCAAGAAGCTGGCGAGTCACCAGACGGTGCAGAACTGGATCGCGGACTCCGCCGCCGAGATGCAGGCCGCGCGCTTGATGACGCTGCATGCCGCGTGGGTCATCGACACGCAGGGCGCATCGGCCGCGCGCAAGGAGATCTCGCTGATCAAGTTCTATGGCGCCAAGGTGTTGCACGACGTGATCGACAGGGCGATCCAGCTCCACGGCGGCCTCGGCTATTCATCCGACCTTCCGCTGGAGGAGATGTACCGGCACGCGCGGGCGGCGCGGATCTACGACGGCCCCGACGAGGTCCACCGCGTGTCGGTGGCGCGCCAGATCCTCGCCGGCTATCGCCAGCCCGAGGGCATCTGGCCGCGCGAGCACATCCCGACGCGACGTGAGGCAGCAAGGCGCAAATTCGCCGCGCTGCTCGAAGCCGCGACCACCGATGCCTGACGACCTACCTGATTACGCGATCTCCGCGCGCCGCCTCTGGACCGAATCGAACGCGAAGTACACGGACGCACGGGCGCGCGACTCGTGGGCACGCCAAGACATCAAGTGGGGCGTGTTCGACAACCTCGAGGCCGACGTCCGAATCCTGCCTGACATGCATGGACTCGACGTCATCGAGCTCGGGTGCGGCACCGCCTACTTCGGGGCGTGGCTGAAGAAGGCGGGCGCAAGACGCGTGGTCGGTGTGGACATCACGCCCGCGCAGCTCGACACCGCGCGCCGGGTGAACGATGAGACCGGTCTCGGGCTCGAGTTCATCGAGGCGAACGCCGAGGAAGTCCCACTGCCTGATGCCTCGTTCGACATCGCGTTCTCGGAGTACGGCGCCTCCATCTGGTGCGACCCGGACAGGTGGATCCCCGAGGCGGCGCGGCTGCTGCGGCCGGGCGGCGAGCTGATCTTCATGCGCAACAGCGACATCCAGTTGATCTGTTCGCCTGACGAAGAGAGAATCTCCGAGCAGCTCCAGCGTCCTTTGCGTGGGATGAAGCGACTTGACTGGCACGAGGCCGGCGAGGTATCGACGGAGTTCCACCTCAACCATTCGGACATGTTTGGGCTGCTGAAGCGAACGGGGTTCGATGTGATCGACTTTCGCGAGCTGTACGCGCCCGACGGCGCGACAGACCATCCTTTCTACAACTACGTGCCGGCGGAGTGGGCGAAGAAGTGGCCCGCCGAGGAGATCTGGCGAGCGCGCAAGGTGCGCTAGGGGCGGACCTCGGCCAGGTGAAGGCGGTCCCAATCCGAGTACTCGCCGTTGACGTGGATGATCCTCGTCAACCCAGCGTGCTCGAGCAGGCTCGCCGCTATGCCCGCGCGATAGCCCGACGCGCAGTGCACCGCGACCGGAGCGTCGTGCGGAATCTCGCCGGCGCGGTAGGAGACATCAGGCACGTACATGTGGACTGCGCCCGGCACATGGCCCGAAGTCCACTCGTGCTCGTCGCGGACGTCGACGACCGTCATCGGCTCGGCCGAGAGCACCCACGTTGCCATGTCCTCGACATCGACCGTCTCGAAACTCGAGAGCTCACGACCAGACGCGCGCCATACATCCATCCCACCGTCGAGCTCGCCCGCGATGGTGTCGTAGCCGATGCGGAGCAGCTGGCGTTGCGCCGTCACGTGGTCGGCATGGCCCGCGCCGGCGAGAACAATCGGACGCCCGCGCGTCAGCAGCCATCCCGCCCACACGCTCACCGGACCGTCGAGCCCGATGCTGTAGCTGCCGGGAATATGGCCGCGGTCGTACTCGCGGCCGTCGCGCACGTCGATCACGGCAGCGCCGGCGTCCATCATCTGCGCGACCTCATCGGCCGTCAGCTTTGCGAGCGACGGTAACGTGCGGCCGAGAAGCGGTGCTCCGCCACGATTGACGGCCGCCATGTCGCGGTAGTACGCGGGAAAGCGGGGCTGATTGAGGACGCGCGCGAGGAACGGCATCACCTCGGTCGTCTGAAAGAAGGGGTTGGCCTCGCGCTCGCGGCCGAGCGTCGTCTCGTGGCCGCTGCGACCGCCGGCGCCACAGAAGGAACCACCGCCGTGCGTCGGAAAGATCTGTAGGTCGTCGGGCAATCCCCGAAGCCTGACCTGAAGCGTGGTCAGCGCTTCGAGCGCGAGATGAACGGCAAGGTGCGGACCGAAAAGGTCCGTGCGCGCGATGGCGCCGAGCATCACCGCCCCGCCCGAGAACAACGCGCGTGGCCGGCCGGCTTCCTCGAGCAGATAGGACTTGTGGTCGGGCGTGTGTCCGGGCGTGTGCAGCGCGCGGAGCGTGAGGTCACCGATCCTCAGCTCGCTGCCAGGTTCGAGGTCATCGATCTTCGCGCCCGCCTCCGCGGCGAGCTCGCGCCGGCCCGACACGAAGTCGTTGTGGAGGTGAGTGTCGAGCGCGAGGGTCAGCTTGACGTGAAGGTCATCCGCAAGGTTCAGGTAGCGCTCGATATCGCGAAACGGATCGATGACTGCGGCGACGCCATGGTTCGCGTCGGCAACGACAAAACTCGTGTTCCCGAGTTCCTGAGCCGGCACGGCCTCGACCGTGTACATGTCAAGAGCTAGCCGAACGAGATAGGCGCGGTCGTGAGCAAGACCCAGAGCGTGATCAGCGTCACCAGCGCCGCGCCGCCGTAGAAGACGATCTGCGCCGGCACGCTCTTCGCAGCGTGCAGGCCGACGTCGACGAGCAGATATCGCAGCCGGTGCGCGAAGTGG
>DASSLJ010000046.1:0-7820 GCA_035689585.1 Candidatus Dormiibacterota bacterium | reverse complement strand
CAGCTTGGAATGGATCTGAACCTTGGCCGCGGTGAAGGCAGGGCTGAGCTCGCCTCCAACCGCACGCGGGCTCGCGGCGGCGGCTGCCGACAGCGAGGTCGGCGAGGCCGGTACCGGCGCGGCCGGCTGCGCTGCGGGAATCGATTGATGCGGCGCGTACGGGGCGGCTCCGGGCAGGGTGGCGGTGGCGGGACCGTTTCCGGTCGGTCCCGCCGGTGGAACCGTCTGGTTCTGCTTGACCCTATCTAGGAGGCCCATCGACCTCGATTACAGCGACGAGAAGTGGTACTTGGCGTCGACCTGGCTGTTGGTCACTCCTCCCGCGGCCTGGATCGTCGCGCAGGACGTGTCCTGGTTGTCGGTCGGTGCCGTCGAGTAGTCCTTGTAGGACTCGAGCGTGTACCGAACCTGCGTGTTGGCGAGGAACCAGACCAGGTACTCGGCGTCGCACTGCGTCAGCTCGACCGTGAGGCTGGAGGTGACGCCGCTGTTCTGCGTGTTGGAGCTGGTGGTCGTCGAGCTTCCACCACTCGCCGGCTGAACGCCCGCAGCGGCCGGACCGAGCCCGATGATGCGGAGCTGGGTGAAGACCGTCTTGCTCACCTGCTTCGGAGGGCCCTGCACAGCGCCCGTCTTGGTGCTGAAGACCGACACGTTGGCGGAGGCGATGACCGTGATGAAGTCGCCGACGCTGATGTGACCCGCGACCCCCTGCTGCTCACCGGTCGGGATCGTCATTGCGACATAGCCCTTCGCGAGGGGCAGATATGCGGGCGCGGCGCCAGCCGGGACGAGGCTGAGGTCTTTGGCCAGCATGTCCGACGTGATGATCGCGCCCTTGGTGATGTTGATCTCAGACACGAGGCCCATCACGTCCGTCGCGGCCGCGTAGGTGTTGCCCAACGACGCGTTGCCGTTGACCGAAGCCTTGGCAATCTCGACGTCCGCCGACGTGATCTGGTGGCGGAGCGGGATGCTCTGCTTGGCGATGACGACCGACGTGGTCGGACCACCACCGATCGAGCCGCCCCCCGTGAGGCTGCTCAGGAAGAACACGGCGCCGAACGCGACGACCGCGAGAAGAACGCCGACGATGATGAAAAGTCTCCCGCCTCCAGGGCGGGGTCGAGCAGCAGCAGGTGCGACGGCCAACTAAGTCACCTCCGATTGATTCCGAAAAAGTGGCGACATTGTAAGCATGCGGATCGCGTTCTTCACCCCAATTCGCTGTAAAGAAGAGAGCCCCTTGCGGGGCTCTCTTTGAAGGTGCAATTACGTGGGCTTTACGCTCCGAGGGCTGCTACGACGTTCGAGAACACGTTCTTGATCTGGTTGCCCATCGTAAGAAGGATCACGATGACCACGATTGAGACAAGCACGAGGATCAGAGCGTACTCAACCATGCCCTGGCCTTCCTGACGAGTCGTAAGGCTGCGAAGCTTCCAGTAAAGGCTCAACATTTCTGCGATTTCACCTCCTTTTTCCTGAACTACAGGTTCTTGACCTGCTTGACGCTGCCCGGTTCCAGTTCTTGCGCGGGGTAGATCCGGGCCTCTCTCTCGCGGGGGTGGATCCTACTCAGCGGTACAGGGCAGGTCAATTCGTTAGCGAAAACGACCGGGTCCGTCGTCCCGGTCGCTAACCTTGCCGAACGAAGTGGCGGTCACCGACGTCGTCGAGCGAGCGCCGGGGCGTCCGGCAGCCTACTGGCGCGACTTACTCCTCGGTCGCCTGATCCCGTCGATCTTCTTCAGCCTCTTCCTGGCGCGCCAGCTGATCCTGCTCTGGAGCGGCTTCCACGGCGTGCGCCAGCCTTCGGACGCCCTCTTCGTCGTCCAGCAGCTGCTTGCCCTGGCGTACTTCACCCTGCTCGTCGTGCTGTACGCCGTCCGCCTTCCGCGCCGGGGGACGGACCACCGGGCCACGGTGATCTTCATCGCGTTCAGCGGTACGTTCTCGGCGATCGGCGCCAGCTTTCTACCGGGTGGCACGCACCGCGACGGGCTCGTTCTGATCGCCGACCTCGTCGCGACGGCCGGACTTGCGTACTCCGTCTGGGGCCTGGCGTACCTCCGGCGCTCGTTTTCGATCATCCCCGAGGCCCGGCGCCTGGTCACGGGCGGCCCGTACTCGCTCAGCCGGCATCCGGTGTACCTCGGCGAGGTGACGACGGCGATCGGCGTCAACCTCGCGACCGGCGGATTATTGACCGCGATCGCGATCGCGTACTTCATCGTCTGCGAGCTGCTCCGCATCCGCTGGGAGGAGCGCATCCTCGCCACGACCTTCCCCAACGACTACCCCGCCTATGCAAGACGCGTCCCCCGCTACCTACCCAATCCGCTCGCGTAGCGCTAGCTCGCTGCGGCTGAGCGAGCGCCTGAGCGCTCGCACGCTGCTCATCGGCGGCGTGCTGATCGTCGTGCTCGCGCTCTTCATCGCGCCGGAGCAGGATCCGGACTTCTGGTGGCACCTGCGGATCGGCCAGTGGATGCTCGACAACGGCCGGCTCCCGTCGACGGACATCTTCACCTACACCGTGCCGACTCACGTCTGGACCGACCACGAGTACCTGACCGAGATCCTGATGTGGAAGGTCTTCAGCATCTTCGGCCTGCCGGTCCTGATCGCGGCGTTCGGATTGTTGACGTGGCTCGGCTTCTGGCTGATGTACCTGCAGGTGCGGCGCCAGCCGTTCGTCTTCGTCGGCCTCGGCCTGGCGATCGGGGCGGTCGCGGGCGCGCCGATCTGGGGCCCGCGGGCGCAGATGATCACGTTCACCCTCAGCTGCGTCGAGCTCTACTGGATCCATGGCTACCTGACCGGCCGCAGCCGCGCGATCAATTTCTTCCCCTTCGTCATGGTCTTGTGGGCCAACCTGCACGGCGGCTGGGTGATCGCATTCGGGTGGCTCGGCATCGCCTTGGCAACCGAGCTCTTCTTGTGGGCGTGGGACCAGGACAACCCCGCGCACCGCATGCACGCCAAGCGCCTGGCGGTGATCTTCGGCGGCTCCGTCATCGCCGTCGCGGCGACGCCGCACTTCCTCAGCCTCTATCCCTATCCGTTCCAGACCGAGGGCAGCGTCGCTCAGCAAAAGCTGATCGTCGAGTGGTTCTCGCCGGACTTCCACCAGGTTTATGTGCGGCCGTTCGAGGCGATGGTGTTCCTGCTGGTCGCGGGATTCGCGCTGCGCCGGCCCACGCTCTACGAGTTTCTGCTGACGGCGGCTGCGCTGTTCCTTGCGCTGCAGTCGGTGCGCAACATCGCACTGTTCGTCGCCGCGACGACCCCCGTCCTGATTACGACGTATGGAACGTGGTGGCGCGAGTTCGTCGCGGCGCGCAAGTGGACGTTCAACCTGCCGCCCCGACCGCTCTTCGCGGCCGTGACGGCGATCGTATTGGTCGTGATCATGGGCTCGACAGCGGTGCGCGTCGGCAACGAGCTGTCTGCCACGCGCCAACAGCAGCTCGACGCCTCGAGCTACCCCATCGGCGCGGCCGACTGGCTCGCCGCGCACCCCGACGTCGGCACGCACATGTACAACCAGTACGGCTGGGGCGGCTATCTCGCCTACCGCTTCTACGGGCAGCCGAACCGCAAGGTCTTCATCTTCGGGGAGGCGGCGCTCATGGGGGATCCGTTGCTCAACGAGTACGAGCACGTGCAGACGCTGCGCCCGGACTGGAAGCAGATCCTCGACAAGTACCAGGTGGACTACATCGTCTACAACAAGGGCGAGGCGCTGGCCAACGTGCTCGCCGACGAGCCCGAATGGAAGCTCGTTTACTCGGACTCCGTCGCCGTCATTTACGTCAAAACAACCGCCAGATCTTGAAGTTCGGCGTGTCGTAGGCCGGCGTGCCCAGGCTGGGCGGCGGCGGTGACTGGAGGTCGCTGGTCCAGATCACGTAGCGGATGCCGTTCTGCTGCACGAAAGCGTCCAGGTCGGACTTGCCCGTGAGCAGGTCGCCCGCGATCTGCGTCTTCGCCGCGTAGTTGTACGTCTCGTCGTAGTGACCGACATAGACGGTGTCGGAGCTGTACGCGGGGACGTAAAGACCGATGCCCGGCATGCTCAGCACGCGGCCGGCCGGCTGCGAGCCCAGCCAGTTGAACCCGTCGTACTCGGCTGTCGTGATCGCGTACTGCGGCTGATCCGCGACGGATAGCGGCGCGAGCAGCAGAAACGCGCTCCCGATCGCCGAGACCGCCACATAAGAAAAAGGAATGAGCCGCTGCGCACGCACGCTGCGCAGCCGCGGCACGATCGACTCGTACATGCCGCGCGCCGCCAGCACGGCGAGCGGCAGATAGATCGCGTCGAAGAACCGGCGCCGCAGGTCGCCCGCCGGGTTCGGCAGCCACAGGATCGCGGCGAGGAGGATGAGCCATGCCAGGAGGAAGACGTCCTCGCGCGTCCGGCGCCGGATAGCTCCGGGCACGCCGAATGCGGCCAGCAGCAGCTGCGGGCCGAGGGCGAAGAGCAGGCTGATCGTCTCCGGCGCGACGGCGTTCTTGGAGTGGAACGTCCAGCGCTCGACCTCCGGGTTGCCGACGAAGGCGAGATACGAGTAGAGGACGTAAGGCGCGGGGATGGCGAATGCGAGCGCGCCGGCGACCCAGCCTCGCGGACTCTCGGGACGCTTCCAGATCGTCGCCGCGAGCGCCGCTCCGCCCATCAGCACCGGCATCTGCGGGTGGATCGACGCCTGGCCGAGCCACGCGAGTCCGGCCACAAAACCCAGTCCCATGTTGCCGCGCTGGATCGCCCTCAACGTCAGCGGCACGCCGAGCGCGGCGAAGACGCCCGACCACGCGAAGTGCGGCAGCGCGAGGACCGAGTAGAACGCGCTCAGTTCCGGCATGCGCAGATCGAGCGCTTCGGTCGGACCGTCGAACAACGTCGGTTTACCAATCGCCCAGATGAGCAGTCCCGAGCCGAGCCCGAACGCGAGGAAGAACAAGGCGAATCGGCGCGCCGACCGGTCCTCGACGAAGTGCGTGATGAACAGCCAGCCTGCCGCCATCAGCGCGAAAGCGGCGGCGACTCGCGCGAGGTGAAAGACGACGATCAGCGGCAGGTGCGTGATCGCGGCGAGGTGCCCGAGAAGGATCCAGAAGAGAAAGAGATACGCGGTCGGGCTTACCTCGGTCGTGTAGCGGTTCTGCCACGCCCACGTGCCTTCCCAGCCCTCGCGCATCTTGGCGAGGTAGGTCGTCGCGTCGTCCCAGAGGTAGAAGAAGCCGACGAAGACGTGGCCCGAAGGCTGGATGGCGTAGGCGTACAGGTAGGGGATGGCGGTCGTGCCGGCAAGCACCAGCCCGAGGACGAGCGGCAGCCGCCATCCGGATGACCCCACGCGGACCGTTTCGCGGTCCGACCTTCCCACGATGTGGGGAGGTGAAATCGTCCTGTCCATCACTTTCATCGACGCGTGCTCAGACGGAGAACCGTCCACAGGGCGCGGCTGATCTCTCCATGCGAGACCTTCGAAGCGCCGGCGACCCGGTCCTCGAACCGGATCGGGACCTCGACGACCGGATAGCCGAGCTTGATGGCCCGGTGCACCATCTCGATCTGGAACGAGTAGCCCTGCGACACGATCTCATCGAGCCTCAGGCTCGACAGCAGCTCGCGCGTGTAGCAGCGGAAACCCGACGTGCAGTCACGCACCCTCATCCGCAGCAGCATCCGGCAGTACACGTTCGCCCCGCGCGAAAGCAGGAGCCGATGAAATGGCCACCCGATGATCTCTCCCCCACGCATGTACCGAGAGCCGATGGCCAGACCGCCGCTGCCCCGCGCGGCGTCGATGATCGAGTCAAGGTCGGCCGGCCGGTGCGAGCCGTCCGCATCCATCTCGACGAACAGCCGCGAGCCGTCGGCAAGACCGATGCGAAACGCGTCCTCGTACGCGCTCCCGAGACCGAGCTTGCGCTCGCGGTGCAGGACGCGAACGCCTGAATCCGCATCGGCGAGCTTGTCCGCAAGGTCACCCGTGCCGTCGGGCGACGCATCGTCGACGACGAGCACGTCGTGGCCGAGGTGGCGAATACCGGCGACGACCTTCTCCAGGTTTTCGCGCTCGTTGAACGTCGGCAGGACGACCAGCGCTTCGGTCGGCGTCGACCTCCGCTCGGTGAGGCGACGATCCGAGCGCGTAAGAACCGCCGCGCTCAAACGAGGAACCTCAGGCGGATCACGTGTCGGAGCATGTCGAGGGAGCTTCTCACGGCGCTCACCTTCGTGGGTGCGGAGTTGCGCCATAGGACCGGAACCTCGGCGATCTTCACGCCCTGCTTGCGAGCCCGGTACAGCACC
Organism: Candidatus Dormiibacterota bacterium; assembly: GCA_035689585.1. GTDB lineage: Bacteria > Chloroflexota > Dormibacteria > Dormibacterales > Dormibacteraceae > 40CM-4-65-16. The sequence continues at coordinate 1,492 of DASSLJ010000046.1, read as the reverse complement.
TCGGGGTCGTAGCCGAACCCGTCGGTGATGAGATTGGCGAACACGCTGCGCGCGACGTCGCCGCGGAACAGCTTGAACCCGCACTGCGTGTCCCAGATCCCTGGAAGGAGCACGGCCTGGACGATGAGGTTAAAACTCTTCCCCATCAGCACGCGGTAGATCGGCTGCGACACCTCGACCCTTGATCCCCGCAGCGCGCGCGATGCGATCGCGATGCCCGCACCGCCGTGCAGCGCGGTTTCGAGATTGTCCAGCTCCTCGATCGGAGTCGAAAGGTCGGCGTCGGTGACGAGGATCTCGTCGCCTTTCGCGGCGGCCACTCCGGTCGCGAGGGCTCGTCCTTTTCCACGGTTGTGAGGGAGCGCTTCGATTCTTACGCCGTTGTGGCGACCGGCTGCGGCGTCCATGATCTGCCGCGTGCCGTCGCTGCTTCCGTCGTCGACGAGGATCAGCTCATACGGACGCTGCTTCGCGTCGAGGTAACGCTCGATCTGCTCGACCGTGCGCGGCAGTCTCTGCTCCTCGTTGAAGCAAGGGACCACAACGCTAAGCACGGGTGCGGATGTTACTTGGGTGAGCTAAGAACCTTGAGCGCATAGACCGGAAGCACGGTCATGCGCCGGAACCGCCAGGGCTGGTGCGCGAGGCGGTAAAGCCATTCGAGACCGGCGCGACGCATCCATCCCGGCGCGCGTGGCACGCGGCCGGTCAGGTAGTCAAACGCGCCGCCGACGCCCATGGCGACCGAGACACTCAGGCGTCTGCGAACGCGGTCGATCCATATCTCCTGCGCCGGGGCACCGTATGCGACGAGCAGAACGTCGGTCCGGTGCTCCGAGATCAGCTTCAGCGATTCGTCGTCCTGCGACGCGTCCGGCGAGCCGGCGTGAGCGGCGACCGCGAGCGTCGGGTAGGCGGCGCCGAGCTGCGCCGCCAGGCCGGACGCAACGCCCGGCTGCGCCCCGAGCAGAAAGAGCCTGAAGCCGCGTCGTGCACACATGGCCGCGATCGGTTCCACCAGGTCGGTGCCCGCGACCGGACTGTTTATGTCGCACCCCTGCCGGCGTGCCGCCCATACGACCCCAGTTCCATCCGCGAGGCACAGATCCGCAGCCTCGAGCACGCGGGCGAATTCGTGGTCGCGCCGCGCCCGCATCACGAACTCGGGGTTCACGGTCGCAACCTGGTGCAGCGTTCCCGAGCCGACGTAGCCCTCGATCCGTTCGAGCGTCTGATCGGTGTCGAGGCAATCGACGCGTACGCCGAGGATTCGAGCCTCGGTCACGAGGACTCGATGTCGAGGCTCGAAAGGGTCACCGAAGCCATCGGCACGCCGAGGTTGGTGATGAATTCCGTCAGCGACTCGCCGCCGCCCACGCGAACACGTCCCCACGTGTAGCGGTCGGCGCGGCTGTGCATGCTCGGCCCATCCTCGACGACTGCGGTGTCATAACCGAGCTGGCCGAGAAGCTGAATGGTCCCCGCGTTGTAC
>DASSLJ010000045.1:0-2218 GCA_035689585.1 Candidatus Dormiibacterota bacterium | reverse complement strand
GGCCGAGAAGATCGGCGGCAGCGACGATCCTCGCCAGAAGCAGGCGCTCGAGCGGCTTTACGGCAAGGCCGCGATCGCCAACTCGAAGATGGCGTACGAGCGCTGGAAGAAGCTGTTCAGCGGGCCGCGCTGGGAGAAGCTGCAGAAGGCCGGCGCGCGCACTCAACGCTGTCTGTGGGCTTCGACTTCGACCAAGGACCCGCGCTATCCCGACACGTACTACGTCGAGGAGCTGATCGGCCCCGACACGGTCGACACCATTCCGCCTGCGACGCTGGCGGCATTCCGGGAGCACGGCGAGGTGCGCCGCAGCCTGGACGAAAACGTCGACGTGGCGAAGCGCCAGCTACGCCTGCTGGCCGACGCCGGCGTCAGCCTCGACCAGGTCACGCACGAGCTCGAGGTGGAGGGCGTCGAGGCCTTCACCAAGTCGTTCGAAACGCTGCTCGCGACGCTGACCAAAACGTCGAAAGAGATCCGCGCCGGCAAGGGCCCGCGCCAGTGGTATTCGCTCGGCCGTCTTCAGCCGGCTGTCGACGCGCAGGTCGCCAAGCTGCAGAAGGACGACGCGCCGCGGCGCTTGTGGGCGAAGGACTCGACGCTGTGGACTGCAGACCCCGCCAAGCGCCAGGAGATCCACGACCGGCTCGGCTGGCTCGACGTCTCCGACAAGATGGTCGAGCACTCACACCAATTCACCGCGCTGGCCAAAGACGGACGCGACTACACGGACGTGGTCCTGCTGGGGATGGGCGGCTCATCGCTGTGCCCCGACGTGCTGCGCAACACCTTCGGACCGGTGGTCAAGGGCCATCCACGCCTGCAGGTCCTGGACACGACCGACCCGGCGACGATCCTGTCGGTGCAGGCCAAGATCAAGCTCGGTTCGTCACTCTTCATCGTCGCCTCGAAATCCGGCGAGACGACGGAGACGCTTTCGCACTTCGCGCACTTCTGGGACAAGACCCACGGGGACGGTCAGCAGTTCGCGGCGATCACCGACCCGGGCACGTCGCTCGAAAAGCTCGCGAAGGACCACAAATTCCGCTGGATCTTCCCCAACCCGCCGGACATCGGCGGGCGGTACTCGGCGCTGTCGTACTTCGGGCTCGTGCCTGGCGCGCTGATGGGCGTCGACGACCTGAAGATGCTCGACCGCGCGGTCGAGATGGAGCACTCGTGCGCAGACTCGGTGCCGGTCGAGTCCAACCCGGGCGTGTGGCTCGGGGCGGTGATGGGGCGGCTGGCGACGCAGGGCCGCAACAAGGTGACGTTGATCTGCTCGCCGAAGATCGCGACGTTCGGCTACTGGGTGGAGCAGCTCATCGCCGAGAGCACGGGCAAGGAAGGCAAGGGCATCGTGCCGATCGAAGGCGAGCCGGTGGGCAAGCCTGCGATGTACGGCGACGACCGGCTGTTCGTGTACATCAGGATGGACGCGGATCCGCCGAACCGGGCGGTGCAGGCGCTGGAGCGCTTCGGCCATCCGGTGGTCACCCTGACGATGCGCGACAAACTGGATCTGGGCGGCGAGTTCTTCCGCTGGGAGGTCGCCGTCGCGATCGCGGGGGCGATCCTCGGCATCGACGCGTTCGACCAGCCGAACGTCCAGGAGTCGAAGGACAACACGAAGAAGGTGCTGGCCGTCTTCAAATCGAAGGGCAAGCTGCCGCCGGCCGACTCGATTCCGGCGGCCAAGGCGAAAGCCGCCATCGCGTCGCTGCTGGGGAAGGCGAAGAAGGGCGCCTACTTCGCGATCATGGCCTACACCACCCGCACGCCTCAGTCCGAGGCGGCGATCGCGGCGATCCGCACGGCGGTGCGTGATCGCACCAAGATCGCCACCACGTCCGGCTACGGGCCGCGGTTCTTGCACTCGACGGGACAGCTGCACAAGGGCGGGCCGAAGACCGGCCTGTTCCTGCAGATCGTGCAGGACGACACGCGCGACGTGCCGATCCCGGGACAGCCTTATGGCTTCTCGGTGTTGAAGCAGGCGCAGGCGATCGGAGACCTGCAGTCGCTGCAGTCGCGCAGGCTCCCGGTGCTGCGGGTGACGTTGGGCTCGCACCCGGCGGCCGGCTGGCGGGAGCTGACCGCGGCGGTCAAGGCGGCGGTCAGGTGACCCGGATTGGCGCGCCTATCCGGGGTTGCGGACAGCCGGAAAGCCTGATATCGGGGACAAACCGCGGAGGTCGACGCTAGCGATGGAGATCGG
>DASSLJ010000044.1:0-10536 GCA_035689585.1 Candidatus Dormiibacterota bacterium | reverse complement strand
ACTGTTCCCGGTCGCACATGCGGAGCGCGCGGTGACATTGATCGAACGGTCCAAGCTCGCGGTCATCAAAGGCGCAGGCCACACTCCGCAATCGGAGCGGCCCGATGAGTTCAACCGCGTCCTCCGCACCTTCCTCGAGCGCTAACCCTCCGGACCCGCCTCGATACCGGAGTCCGGAGTACCGGACGCTCGTCGAGGGACCGCTCGACCCTCTCGTCCACCCCAACCCATATGCGCCGCCACGGCTCTACCGCTGGATCGTCGCGATCGCGAGATGGATCGTCACGGTTTTCTTCCGGGCGACGGTCACGGGGCTCGAGAACATCCCGCGGCCGCCGTTCATCATCGCCGCCAATCACCAGGCCTGGTTTGACCCGCTTTTCATAATCCCGTTCTTTCCGGACACCCCGGTCATCTACACGATGGCCAAACGAGAGACGGTTTTCGACCGCGCGTGGAAACGGCGGTTGCTTCCACTGATCGGCGTATTTCCGATCTCGCCCAATCGTGGTGAGCTCGACGAGCAGGGCCTGCGCACCGTCTACCAGGTGCTGGAGCGCGGCGGCGTGATGCTGATGTTTCCCGAAGGCCGCTACTCGCGCGGGAGGGCGCTGCGGCCCCTGAAGAACGGCATTGGTTTCTTCGCGCTGAACGCGGGCGTACCCATCTGTCCGGTGGCCGTGCACGGCACGGACCGGCTCTGGCCGTTCAAACGCATCGAGGTGGCGATCGGTCCGCCGGTGCTTCCCGACCTGCCGGCCTGGTGGGAGCTGAGCCGCCGCGTCACCACCGTGGTCGATCGGGTTCGCCATGCCATCTCGACAGCGCTTTCGCGGCGCTCCAAATAAGGGTCTCGGCCCCGAAACGCCTCGCATCTGCGCGACCTCCGCGGCCGGGCGCCTTTGGCGCTGAAGCCGGCGTCGACTCCTGTGCGCGCTTGGTCGCGCATCGCCGGATGCGCTCCCGCGCGTGCTCGTCGTCTCCTTGGCTCCGGCCGCCGATGCCGCGGATCCGCATCGGCTTTCGGGAGCCGAGACCCTAAAATCACCCGGTTTTGCACCTGGTCATAGGAGCGGGGGAGTTCCTCGGCGGTCACGTCACCCGCGCGCTCGCGGCCGATGTTCCGGTCATCGAGCTGAACGCCGACGCGGACGATGAGACGCTCAACGATGCGATCGCCGGTGTCGAGGTCGTGGTGTTCGCGGCGCAGACGGTCGCACCGGGCCGCCGCATTCGCTATCGGCGCAGCGAGCCGCAGGATCTCGCCCGCGTCGTCGAGGCGGCGAGACGCGCGCGCGTGCGGCGCATCGTCCACGTTTCCACCGCCGACGTGCTCGGACCAGACCACTTCGCTCGCGTCACAGAGAAGGCGAAGGTCAAGCCGGCGCACGCCTTCGAGAAGCAGAAGCTGTTCGAAGAGGAGTGGCTGCTCGCAAGCGCCGGTGGAATCGAGGTGGTCATCATCCGGCCGGGCCGCGTATTCGGGTCGGGCGAAGATTGGATTCTTCCGCGGCTGATGGCGGCCGCCGTGCACGGTCGCGTCTGGCTTCCGGGTGGCGGGCGAGCGAAGCAGACGTTCGTCTACGCCGAAGACGTCGGTCGGGCATGTCTTGCGGCGTCAGACCGCGGCCGGCCGGGACACCGCTACCTGGTCGGCGGCTTCGAATCGACGTGGCGCGACTTTCTCGTCTCGGCCGCGAGGGCGGTCGGCTTCGCGGCCGACATCGCTTCCATCCCTTACGACCTCGCCTATGCCCGCGCGCTGGCCGCGGAAACCGTCACGCCTCAGGGAGCGGCCGTCTGGCCGGGGATCTTCGCGATCGACGTGCTCGGCAAACCGCACCAGTACGACGACTCGTACTCGCGCCGAGAGCTGACGTGGTCGCCTTCGGTCGGCAGCTTCGAGCAGGAGATGCCCGCGATGGCGCCGTGGCTGGCCGGCCTTCCAGAAGTTGCCGCCGCCCTTCGCGAGACGCCGGCGCCCGCCTAGGGGCTACTTCACCGCCAGGCAGGTGATCGTCTTGAAGACGCCGTCGATCTTCTGAATCTTGTCGACGATCAGAGAGCCGATGGAGTTGACGTCCGGCGCCTCACAGACCGCGATGACGTCGTACTCGCCGGTGATCGCGTCCGCCGCGGAGATGCCCTGCACCCCTTCCATCTTCTTGGCAACCTCGAGCGCCCGCCCCGGGGACGCGTTGATGAGGACGTAGGCCTTCATCGGATCACCCCCAACTCAATTCCGTGAACGAAAGCCGCCTCAGCGTACTTTCTTTTTCTTCGTCCTGTCGGCGATGTGCTGAGCGAGCTTCTTCAAGCCCGGATTCACCGAGACGACCTTTGGGCCGCGGGTCTTCTTGTCCCGCGCTCGATTGCGAGCGCTTTCGCGAGGTTCGATGCGATCGAGGTCGTCGCCCATCAAGCCACTCAGAAGTTGGCGGGCACGACCGCGCGCTTGTGGATGCCGCTTCCCAGCAGCTTGTCGCCCTCACGGCACTCGACCTCGAACAGCAGCTTGTTGCCCTTGACCTCGGTCAGGCGCGATGTGACGACGATGGTGCTGCCCGGCGCGGTCGGCGCGAGATGGCGCACGTGGACCTCATAACCGACGGTGGTGTGATTCGGTGGCAGCACGCGTTCTACCGAGCGATGGCTCGTCAGCTCCATGAGTCCGATCATCGCCGGCGTCGCGAAAGTGCCCCTGCCTCCGACGTGGTGCGTGAGGAGATTGCCCTCGACCACGCGCTCGATGCGGCCTTCCATGCCCGGTCGAATGCCTTCGAGAATATCCACCGTCGTATAGATTGTCCTTAATGGCGCGGACCTCACGTTCGACCGTCCGCAAGGCGATCTTTCCAGCCGCAGGTCTCGGCACGCGGTTCTTGCCGGTGACCAAGGCGCAGCCGAAGGAGATGCTGCCGCTCGTCGATAAGCCGACGATCCAGTACGGCGTCGAGGAGGCGATCTCCAGCGGCATCGAGCAGGTGATCATGGTCACCGGCGGTGGCAAGCGTGCGATCGTCGACCACTTCGACCGCTCGCTCGAGCTCGAGCACTACCTCGAGGACCGCGGCAAGAGCGACCTGCTCCGCATCCTGAGCGAGGTCGACGAGCTGAGCAACCAGGTCGTGATCACGTACGTGCAGCAGAAAGAGCCGCTGGGTCTCGGCCACGCGGTCTGGACGGCGCGGCTACTCGTCGAAGGCGAGCCGTGCGCGGTGCTCCTCGCCGACGACGTGATTCTCTGCGAGACCCGTCCGGTGCTGAGGCAGCTGATCGACGCCCACGCTAAAACCGGCGCCACGGTGCTCGCCGTGCGCCGCGTGCCTCGCAATGAGGTCAGCCGCTACGGCATCGTCGCCACGGGCGGCTCCAAGGGCGGGCTGCACGAGGTCGTCGACATGGTCGAGAAGCCCGAACCCGGCACCCAGCCCTCCGACCTGGCGATCCTCGGGCGATACGTCCTCGCGCCGGCAGTTTTCGAGCAGCTGGACCGGCTGGAGCCCGGCGCGGGCAAGGAGATCCAGCTCACGGATGCGATCAAGCGCACGATCGGCAAAGCCCCGGTCGTCGCCTACGAGTTCGAGGGCGACTACTACGACACCGGCACCGTCCCAGGCTATCTCAGGGCGAATCTGATGCTGGCGATGAAGCGCGAAGGGCTCCGTGACGAGCTCGCGCCGCTGCTCCGGGAGCTCCTCGAGACCTCCCCGCAACGGGGTTAGGCGTCGACCGGCAGACCGAAGCGCCGTCGAGGGTCTGCTGGGACGGGGCCTATAATTCAAAGACGCTCAATGAGCCGTATCCCCGCCCGAGTGAATTACCTATGGCTGTTTCTGGACGAAGAAGATTCGACGATGACAAAGTTGTTCGCTATGAGACCGCGGAGAAGGACTTCGAGGTCGAAGTCTCGCGCACGCTCAACAAGTGGTGCGTCACCGTCTACCAGCAGCCGGACCGCCAGATCCTGGTTCAAGACTTCTTCCCGGAGCGTTGGAAGGCGCTCGCGCGGGCGCAGGACTTCATCCGACTCCTGAACCAGCGCAAGAAGAAAGAGGAAGAGGGACAGTCCTCCGACGACGACTTCTAGGCTTCCCCTAGAATCGACGACTCGTGAACTGGGGTGCTCTGCGCGGCGAATGGGGAGCGGTGACGTTCGTGCTCACCGTGGTGGCTGGCATGATCGTGGTCCCGCTGGCGCTTTACTTCGCCAACGTGTCGCCAGGGTCGATCGCGACGCCGGTGATCTCGACCACGAGCAGCGCCCGATCGAGCAGCATTCAGAGCGCGAGCTCGGCGCAGACGACTACGCCGGCGGCCAGCCCCTCAGCCAGCCAGTCCCCATAAGAGCCGTTCGCCGTTCGGCTGCACGATCTTGTGCAGCGGCAGCGCGAACTCCGCGACCGACTTCTGCTCCGAGCTGACGCGCATCTCGATCACGTCGGAAAGGCGCAGGTGCGCGACCGCCGCGCAGTCGTGCAGGAACGTGAACACGACCGGACGCACGAGGTTGAAGACGTAGTCGGCGATCCGCGCGCCGTCAAGCTTCGCGTCGCCCGACGCGACGCTCCTGTCGCGAAAAGCAAGGATCACGACCTGGTCGCTCAGCATCACCGGATCGGTCCAGGCGTACGTGTCGCCGTGCGCGGCGCTCAGCTGCTGCAGCACTTCGGCAAGCCGGCGCATCGGCGATTCGGGGCCCTCGAAAAGAAGCGGCACGTCGCGCTGGGGCTCGTTGAAATTTTGGGCGCGGTACTGCGCCGTGAAGCCCAGGTCCGCCAGCCCCGCAAACGGTGCCGGAACCTTGATCGAAATCTCACCGAGATGGGAGTTGCTGTGACGCATGCTGGAACCGGACTCTTCCATGCCGTATTAACGCATGGGTGGCTATCGAAAGTCTCGTACTAACGCAGTACTGTCAGCCTGAATGAGTTCGGATCTGCCCCTGAGCGGGGTGCGCGTGCTCGACCTGACAAGGCTCCTTCCAGGGGCCTTCTGCACGATGTTGCTCGCCGATCGGGGCGCCGACGTGATCAAGGTCGAAGAGCCTGGAAGCGGCGACTACATGCGCTGGACGCCGCCGCTCGTGGACGGCCAGAGCGCGCTCTTCGACGCCATCAACCGCAACAAGCGAAGCATCGAGCTCGACCTGAAGTCGTCACGCGGAACGGACGTGTTGCTGCGCCTCGTCGAAACAGCAGACGTGCTGGTGGAAGGGAACCGTCCGGGTGTTATGCAGCGGCTGGGACTCGGATGGGAGGTGCTGCACCAGCGCAACCCAAAGCTCGTGATGTGCTCGATCACGGGCTATGGGCAGGACGGGCCGTTCGCGTCTCGTGCCGGCCATGACCTCAATTACATGGCGATCGCCGGCGGCCTCGGTCTCAACGGCGAGCGCGATGGGCCGCCGGTGCCGCTGTCGGTGCAGGTCGCGGACATCGGTGGCGGCGGCGTGCAGCCGGCCGTCGACATCCTTGCTGCGGTCGTGGCCGTACAGCGTGGCGAAGAAGGTCGATGGATCGATGTCGCGATGACCGACGGCGCCGTGCGCTGGCTGGCGCTTGCGTTTGCCGCGCGCGAGCACGGAGAGCGCGTCGCTCGCGGAGACCAGCGGCTGGCCGGGCGCTATCCCTGTTATCGCGTCTACGAGTGTGCAGACGGCCGCTACTACAGCGTCGCCGCGCTGGAGCCGAAATTCTGGCAGGCGCTGTGCGACGCGCTGGCGCGTCCCGACTTCGTGGGCATGCAGTTTTCCGAAGAAGCGAGCGCGCATCGCACGATCGAGGAATTTTTTCGCTCGCGCACTCGCGACGACTGGACGAAGGTCCTGTCGCAGTGCGACGCATGCTGTGAGCCAGTGCTCGACCTCGACGAGGTCGCGCAGCATCCGCAGGTCGCCGCCCGCCGGCTGTTCGAGAGGCATGGCCGCGCGCCGCGCCTTGGCGAGCACACCGAGGCGATTCTCAGAGAGATCGGAATCTAGTCCAGACCTCTTCGACCTGACGTCTTGTCTCTTCGATCGTGCCGTCGTTGTCGATGACGAAATCGGCAAGCGGCCTCTTGTCGTCGATCGCCATCTGTGCGGCGAGCATTCCTCGGGCACGTTCGCGCGGCACGCCCCGTGCTTCGAGCCGCTGGAGCTGGGTCGACGCTTTCGCGTAGACGAGGACTGTCGCGTTGAACAATCCCTGCAGTCTGCTCTCGAAGAGCAGCGGCACATCCTGGATCACGATTTCGACACCGCGTCCTGCTGCCTCGACCGTGCGCTCGGCCATCCAGTCGCGCACGAGCGGATGGACGATCGCATTGAGGCGCAGCCGCGCCTTCTCATCGTGAAAGACGAGCTCGCCGAGCCGGTTGCGGTCGATCACGCCGTCGCGCACGTACTCGCGACCGAACTCGTGGACGATCGCATCGAATCCTGTGGTGCCCGGCGCATACACCGCGTGCGCGGCTTCGTCGGCATCGACGATGGTTGCGCCCAGGTCGCGAAACATCTCGCCGACGGTCGACTTTCCCGAGCCCGCCCCGCCGGTCAGCCCAATCAGCTTCAATTTTCTCTAGTGGACTGTGCCGGCGGCGGTAGCAGATGGTGGCTGAGGCCGCCGACGCCAAGACGCGGGTGGCGCGAGGAGGAGGGCACCGTCATGTGCCTGACGACGAGCGCCGGGCCCCGCAACGCCGGCGTCTGCGTCCGCAGGACGCTCGGCGGAAATCAGCCGCCAGATGCACCGTCGGCCGGTGCAGGCCACTAGATAGCCGATGGGTGACGAGGAGAAATTCGACGCGATCGTGGTCGGCGCTGGGCCCGCCGGCACCGCCGCCGCCATCACGATGGCGAAAGCCGGTCTCCAGGTTGCGCTGCTCGAGCGCGGTGCCAAGCCGGGCTCGAAGAACGTCATGGGCGGCATCCTCTACAACTACTACCTCGAGCAGATCGTAGGCGACGACTGGAAGCAGGCCCCGCTCGAGCGGCCGATCATCGAGGAGCGGCGATGGCTGATGACCGCCGACGCGGCCATCGGCATCGACTACAAGAACCTTCGCAATCGCGAGCATCCGCATTCCTATTCCGTGCTGCGTGCGCGCTTTGACCCATGGTTTGCGGACCAGGCGGAGAAGGCCGGCGCGATGGTCGTGCCGGAAACGGTCGTCGACCGGCTGATCGTCAAGAACGGCCGCGTCGCCGGGGTCGGCACCGGGCGCGGAGACGACCTGTACGCCGACGTGACCATCATCTGCGAGGGCATCGGCCTCGGCACTGGCTTGCTCGAGGGAACGAAGATCGACGGCAAACCGCTGCGCCGCAAGCTGCGGCCGGACGAGGTCGCGATGGCGGTCAAAGAGATCATGCAGCTCGACCCCGGCCTCATTGAGGAGCGGTTCAACTGCGAGTCGGGCGAGGGCTGCACCGTCGAGTGCTTCGGCGACTCAACCATGGGGATGTCGGGGTTCATGTTCATCTACACCAACCGCGACACGCTCTCGGTCGGCGGTGGCGCTCTTCTGAGCGAGTTCAACAAGACGCTGCGCACTCCCAACGACTTGATGGAGCACTTCAAGAAGCACCCCGCCGTCAAGCCGCTGCTGCGCGGAGCCGAAACCGTGGAATACCTTGCGCACCTCATCCCGGAGGGTGGATATCGCGGGATTCCGAAGGTCTACGGGCCGGGCTACCTGGTGTGCGGTGACGCGGCCATGCTGTCCAACCCGGTGCACCGCGAGGGCTCTAACCTCGCGATGTGGTCAGGCAAGCTCGCGGGCGACACCGTCATCCACTGCAAGGAGATGGGCGACTTCTCCGAGCGCCGACTGCGCGAGTACCGGGGCAAGCTCGACGGCTCCTGGATCATGGCCGACATGAAGAAGTACGACAAAGCCGTCCCGCTGCTCGAGCACAACCCGCAGCTGCTGACTTCAGATCTGCAGCTCGCCGATCGATCGCTGGACGAGTTCTTTCGCGTCGACGGGACATCGAAGTGGGACAAGCAGTCAAGGATCCTGAAGATGGCGCGCAAGCATGGACTGGGGAGGCTGGCGATGGACGGGTTCAAGTCGTTCTGGGCGATGAAGTGAAACAGCAGCTGCAGAAAACGGACGACGGCCGCGTCTACGAAGACGGCGTCCTGAAGCTGCGCGACGGACGCGAGCTGGCGTGGCGGTGGTGGGGCGATCCCGAAGGCACGCCGATCCTCCGCATCCAGGGCACGCCGAGCTCACGCGTGCAGTACAACCCGAACCCGAACGTCCAGCGCGAGGTCGGCGCGAGATACCTCATGGCCGACCGTCCCGGTTACGGCGGCTCGACACGGAAGCCAGGACGCGGCATCGCCGACGTCGCCGACGACTATGTCGAGCTGCTCGACTTCCACGGTCTCGACCGAGTCCCTGCAACCGGCACGAGTGGCGGCGGACCACACGTCCTCGCGCTGGCGGCGCGTCATCCCGACCGCGTCAGCGCGGTGACGGTCGTCGTCGGCGGCACGCCACTCGAACCACAAGAGATCGACAAGCTCGTCGGCATCAATGCCCGCGGTTACGAGCTCGCGGACGCGGGATGGCAGCCGCTTTACGACTTTCTCGTCGAAGTTCGAAAGCGGCTGTTGAGCGACGAAGGAATGGGGGGCGTGCTCAGCGATGCTCCGGCGCCGGACCGCGCCATCATGGCCGATCCCGTGTGGCAGAAGATGTCGCGCGAGAACATCGCCGAGACGCTGAAGCAAGGCGCCGAGGGCTGGACCGACGAATCGTTTGCGATGCATGGCGAGTGGGACTTCGACCCGCGCGACGTGCAGACGTCGGTGATGTGGTGGCACGGCGACGACGACATGAACGCGCCAGTGTCTGCTGCGCGCCGGGTGGTCGCACAGTTGCGTGACGTCAACCTGCACGTATGGCACAACGAAGGCCACTTCGTCTCACTGACGCACGAAAAGGAGATCCTCGAGGAGCTGCTCGCGCGCTCTACTTCGAAACGTTGACCTGGACGCTGTGATAGCCGCTCGAGCCGTCGGGATAGCTCGGCGCCGAACCGTTCGGCTGCAAGACGCCTGATCCGTCGGTCGCTCGCACCGCGAGGCGGTAGGCGCCCTCCGCGGCCGGAGTCCACGTCGTCCGCCACACGACCCATGTCAGCTTCGACAGCGGAGGATCGAACGGCGCCTCGCTCCACGACGAACCGCCGTCGGTCGAGAACTCGACCTTGCTGATGCCGCGTGTGCCGGCGAAGGCAACTCCTCCGACCTCCAGCGGCCCGAGCTTCACGATCTCTCCGTCCTGCGGCACGTCGATGCGCGAGGTCGTCTTGACGACCGCGTTGCGGTCCCAGCCCTGCTGCTCCCAGTAACCGCGGGACTCCTGGTTGGTCAGGGTGATGGAGTCGAGCCACTTCGGTCCCTTCATGCCGTAGTGCCCCGGAATCAGGATGCGCGCCGGGTAGCCATGCTGCGAGGGCAGCGGCGCCCCGTTCAGGTCGTACGCGACGAGGATCTCGGGAGTCGCACGGACCATGCCGAGATCGAAGCTTTCGGTGTACCCGTCGCGAGCCGAGAACGCGACCCACGTCGCCTGCGTCTGGGGCGCAGCCATGTCGATGAGACTTGCGAGCGACACGCCGGTGAATGATCCGGTGCTGATCTGCGGACCGCCGACGTCATTGCTGACGCACTCGAGAGTCACGTACTCGGTCGTCGGAGGCAGCGCCCGCAGGTCACTGAGCGACAGCGTCAGCGGCTTGTCAGCCATCCCGCCGATGTGCAGCTTCCACGTCGATCCGTCGACGACGGGGTCGGCGAAGTTCTTGGACACCACATAGAAGTCGTCGACGGGGGTGAGGGCGGGCGAGATCCCGTGCAGCCCCGAGCCGGCTGCGCTGAACACCGCGCTGTACCAGTCAGGCCCGAGGCGATAGGCGAGCGCCAGCACGCTGAGCCCGGCGATGCTCAGGGGCAAGCGGGTCAGCAGTCGTCGCCGCCCGGCGTCGACGCCCGGAGCCGGTTGCGCGCCGAACTGCAGCACGACCGCGTAGACGGCGAAGAGCACAGCCCAGATCAACGGCGTCGCGAACCCGTCGTTCAGGCCAAGCAGTCCGGCGCCGCCGATGGGAAGGAGGATGGCGACGGTCACGACCCATCCGATCGCGGCAAACGCGAATGGCAAGTATTCGGAAGTCCAGATTCGCGAGGACGCGCCGCGAAGGCTCGCAATCGAGGCAAGCCCTCCCAGCACCCCGAGCGCGACGACGATCGCAACGATCAGGCCCAGCTCTTCGACGACTTTGCCGGCGTGCTGAAGGGTGTCGATCAGGAATCCGAAGATGGGCCCCGGCATGAGCGACAGCAGGGGCTCGTTCAGCAGCTGCGGCAGCGGACGCAGGCCGAGAAAGATGTTGGCGACGTACATCAGCGCGACGAACGCGAGCCCGCCGACGCAGCCCCACCCGAAGCCGTGCCAAAAGGCCTGTTTGCGCGTCATCGCGACAGGTTGTACCACCGGATCATGTCGATTTCTTTACTCAGATTGGCTACGAGTTGACTA